>WRMT01000051.1 GCA_009777005.1 Methanobrevibacter sp.
TTTAAATAAACTTCATATAATAAAACAATAAAATTTTATACTTAAAATCTAAAGTTAAAATAATATTAATAATAATTCTTGGACAACACCCAATTTATGGTACTCTTTGTCCATTTTTAAGGTTTAAAAAAACCTAAAAAAAAAATATTTATAATTCAATATAAAAAGAGGTGAAAAAAATATGGGAAAAATTAAAACCAATTTAAGAAAAAGTGGAAAAATTAGCTTAATACTATTAACTTTAGCTATTATCCTCCTTAGTTTATCTGCAGCCTCAGCAGCTACACATTTAAATGGAACTAATGGTGACACTTTAACTTCTAGTGGAGTTTTAGTCGATAGCGAGATAACTGTGGAAGGAACCTTTAAAGGAGTAGGCAACGTCAACGTCACAATCGATAAAGATGTTAATATAACAGGCAACAATCCATCTAATCCAGCAATCATTGATGGAGAAGGTATCAACTGGTTATTTGATAATATTGGTGGTTTTAATGTTAGATTTGAAAACATTAAATTTATCAATGCAGTTGGTGAAGATTTTTTAGGCAATAGCGAAACTTGTGGTGGAGTAATCTTCTCTGATGGAGGAACATTAACTTTCATTAACTGTATCTTTGAAAACAATACAGCAGACTGTGGAGGAGCTATATTTGCTAATGATAGTGATGTGACTATAGATGGCTGCACTTTTACAAACAATACCGCAGCAGACTATGGAGGAGCTATTGATTTTTATTATAGTGATGTGACTATAGATGACTGCACTTTTACAAACAATACCGCAGACACAGGAGGAGCTATTGATGTTTATGATAGTGATGTGACAATAAATGGCTGCACCTTTGAAAACAATAACGCAACCCACGGAGGAGCTATATTTGTTGAGAATAGTGATGTAACTATAGATGACTGCACCTTTGAAAACAATAACGCAACCCGAGGAGGAGCTATATTTGCTTATGTGAGTGATGTGACTATAGATGACTGCACCTTTGAAAACAATACAGCAGACTATGGAGGAGCTATATTTGCTTATGATAGTGATGTGACTATAGATGACTGCACTTTTACAAACAATAGAGCAGTAATTTATGGAGGAGCTATTTATTCTGAAGGTAGTGATATGACTATAGAGAGTAGTACTTTTCAATCAAATACTGCACTTATTGGTGGAGGAGCTATTTATCAAGTTGGAACTGGTTCATTGACTATTCATCAAAATCTAATTACAAAAAGCGATCTTGAAGATTCTGAAACATGGAATTACAATGCTCTTGTAATAGCTATTAACACTGTTAATGGATTAAATTCAGTTGATTACACTACTACTAGTTGGGCTGCATTACAAAGTGCTTTAACTCCAGCTATAGCTATGAACATGACTCAAAATGCTACTAATCAAGGTCAAATTGATACTTTAACAAATGCTTTAAACAATGCTATAACTAGCTTAGTTCTTGTTGGTACTCCTGCTTTAGATTACACAGCTCTTCAAACAGCTATTAATAATGCCAATACTTTAACTCAAGCTGATTACACTACTGCAAGTTGGGCTGCATTACAAAGTGCTTTAACTCCAGCTATAGCTATGAACACAACTCAAAATGCTACTAATCAAGGCCAAATAGATACTTTAACAAATGCTTTAAACAATGCTATAACTAGCTTAGTTCTTGTTGGTACTCCTGCTTTAGATTACACAGCCCTTCAAACAGCTATTAATAATGCAAATACTTTAAATTCAGCTGATTACACTACTACAAGTTGGGCTGCATTACAAAGTGCTTTAACTCCAGCTATAGCTATGAACACAACTCAAAACGCTACTAATCAAGGCCAAATAGATACTTTAACAAATGATTTAAACAATGCTATAACTAGCTTAGTTCTTGTTAGTACTCCTGCTTTAGATTACACAGCCCTTCAAACAGCTATTAATAATGCAAATACTTTAATTCAAGCTGATTTTACTACTGCTAGTTGGGCTGCATTACAAAGTGCTTTAACTCCAGCTGTAGCTATGAACACTGCTCAAAATGCTACTAATCAAGGTCAAATTGATGCTTTAACTAATGCTTTAAATAGTGCTAGAACTAGCTTAGTACCGGTTACACCAACAACTCCGACTACTCCTACTACACCAACAACCACTATTACTCCGACTACTCCAACTAGTCCTACTAGTCCTACTAGTCCAGTGAGTTCTGCTAATTACAGTGGTCTTGCTGATGTTATTAAGTCTATAGCTAATTCTAATTTGAATTCTAGTAAGTATTCAGTAGCTAGTTGGAATGCTTTGAAAGTAGCTTATAACAATGCTAAGAATATGAATAAGGCAAAAAATGCTTCTTCTCAAGCTGATGTTGATGCTTTGATTAAGGTTTTGAAAGCAGCTAAGTCTAAATTAGCTAAGCGTAATGTTGATTTGAAGATTACTAATGTTAAAAGGTCTGGCAATAGCTATATTGTTACCATTAAAAATTCAGGTAAAGATACATCTACCAAGACTCTACTTTTAGTTTCTTGTGGCTGTAAAGATTTTGTTAAAACAGCTAAAGTGAAATCCATAGCTAGTGGCAAATCTATAACCTTAAAGGTTAAATTCTTTAGTTACTTGAAAGCCAATACTCATAACAAGTATTTTGTTGTTAACTACAATAAACAAGCTACTGAAATCAACTATAAGAATAATAAAGTTAAAATTCCAAAATTTACAGGATAAAAAATTTAATTATTATTTTTTTATCCTTACCTTTTTTTATTTTTTGATATTCATCATTTAAACTATTATTTTATTTATCGAGTTTTATATTAAAATTAGGAATATTTTTTTAGAAAAAAGTATTTAAGAGGAAATTAAGAAATAATTGTTTAAAAAAAAATAGTTTTATATATTTTTATTATTCCTTCTTTGTTATCAAAATGTTTTCAAATGTTATTTTTTCATGAATTATGTTATGAGATTTAATAGCAAAATTATAAAACTTTAAAATGATGAAATTAATGGTTTCATTCAAGTTCTCCAGTTCTTATTTTTCTACGTAATTCAACAGCATTAAAGGATTCATCGGTAGTAGCTATTCCTGCTAATTCTTCAAAGCTTAAAATTTCATCATTGTCATTGTTTAAAAATGATTCAATAGCTTCATTAACTATTTTACTTTCTGTAGTATTCTTTTTTTTAGCAATTTTACTTATACTTTTAAACAAATCATCCTTTATTAAAACTGTTGCCATACTTTCACCTCACTAGTGTTTTTTATATGTTTATTATAGCATATATTTTTAATCTTATAGAGAAATTTTCAAGAAAAACAAACCATAAACTTAATGTATATAACCATATTGTAAAATAATTTTATATTATTTCTTAAAATGTATTTTTAATATTTTTAATAGCTATTTTTTTGTAAAAAAAATTTTTATCCTTATCTTTTTTTTATTTTTAAAAAATCTTGTAAATAATTATTATTATTTTTTTTATAATGGAATTAATTAAAAAGAAATTTAATTAATATTTGTTAAAAATTTAGATTATTAAATTAGTTATAATTTAAAAAAATAGCTAATGTTTTTATTTACCTATTATTTGATTTTAATATGCTCTAGAAAGAGTCATATATTACTATTCATATAATTAGTCTTACACTTTTTTTGGGAAAAAATAAGAAAGATTTCTTGTTTAAAGTAATTTTTTTCTAATGAGTTCGTTGGTTAAATGACAGATAAAAATACAGTGAAATTATTTAAAAATAAAAAAATTCATGCAAGGTGAAATGAAAAAGAAGAAGATTGGTATTTTTCTGTGATTGATGTTATTAAAGCACTAACTCTTTCTAAACGTCCCAGAAAATATTGGAATGATTTGAAAACTAAATTAAAATTAGAAGGTTGTCAGTTGTCCGAAAGTATCGGACAAGTCAAATTGCATTCTTCTGATGGTAAATATTATAAAACAGATGAGGCTAATACCAAACAATTTTTAAGACTTGTTCAATCTATTCCATCACCACATGCAGAACCATTTAAAAAAGGGTACTCATTTGAAAATAAAAAAATTTGTACAATTTGAAATGAAAAAGAAAAAGATGGGTATTTTTCTCTGATTAATGTTATTGAAGCACTAACTCTTTCTAAACGTCCAAGAAAATATTGGAATGATTTAAAAACAAAACTTTATAAAGAAGGAAGTGAACTGTCCGAAAATATCGGACGATTGAAATTACTAGCACCTGAGAGTATTAAGTTTTTTTTATCCTAATTTTTAGGATTTTTTTTATTATTTTAAATGTTTTTTGTTAAAATTACTGAAAAGTATTAAATTTTAGCTATTTAAATTATTAATCCTTTAGATCTTAATTTATCATTTAAATAACTTATTTATTAATCCTTTAAATCTATATTATCTTTATAATTTTTTTGGCTAATGTCATAATTCTAACTATGTTTTCACATGAACTTAAAAAGATTTATATATTACTATTTATATAATTAGTATTACAATTTATTTCAATGATACTGGATTTCATTTATTGAATTTATTTTAAAATAAATGATGAAAATAAATAAAAAATAATTTTAAATAGTAATTACAATATATATTGGAGAAAAGTATATGACAACTCGTTTTGATGAAAATAATATTGTTGATTATTTACATAAGTTCGAGAAGGTCCATATAAGACGAAATCCAAAATATAATGACAAAATCAAAAAGAGAAAATTTTCTCCTGAAAATCATCAGATTCTTAACCGAAGAAGAACCTCTTCATATTGAACAACAAGAATCCAAAAAATTTGCTTTATTTTATGATTATGATATTGGTTATATTATTAGAATTATAATTGTTTTAAAAGACAAATTTATTAATCTCTCAACTCACATCCAATTAAAAAAGAAAACTTTAAAAGAGTGATTGGAAATGAAAAAAAGAGTAATGGAAGTAGATTATGATTATGAAAATGATATTCTATTTGCTTTTTTAGATGATGAATATTATAAAGATTTTGAATACTCAGAATTTTTAGATAAGTCAGTGAGTATTGACTTTGGCAAAAAAACTATTCCTATTGGTGTTGAAATTTCAAACGCATCTGAAATGTTCAAGACAAAAAAACAATATCTTAAAGATATATTGAGTGGAGCAGTATATATTTCAATCAATGGGGAAAAAATTGAATTAACTGTCAACTTATTTGTAATAGTTCATAACAAGCCTATTTCTTTAAATCCTATTGACTTAGTTGGCGACAATATTTTAAATGTGCCTAATGTTGAAACTTCAATGGCAATAGTTTGAAAAGATACTTTTAAATATTATATTCACATTTAACAAATTATATAACTTTTATTTTTCATTAAACATTATTTTAATTATTATATCTGTTCAAACAGTCATTTCGTTGTTTTTATAAGTAATTATATTCATTAGCTACACTTAAATTTTTTCCTGTCAAATGTAATTATAGTATATCTAACTAACGTTAGTTAGATAAAATATGATTTTAATTGTTGAATAAATATTAGAATTAGAGAAAAATAATTAATATATAATAGTTTAGTGAATTATCTTTAAATAATTTATTTATTAATCTTTTAAATCTTATTTCAAAACAAAAATCTAATTCAAGTGATTTAATTGAAATAGTTAAATTAGATCATAAAACCAATGCAGTAAAGCTTAAAAACACTATACATACAGATTATACAAGTATTTAATAATTATTGTATGATAAATAATAATATTTGAGAAATAGCTAGTTTTGATTCTGATTTTGACATATTCAAGGATATAAAAAGAATAGAATAAAATACTGTCTAACTAAATAATAAAAAAAATTAAACCTTTTTTACAGGTAGTCCAACACTAATCAATACTTCATCTTCATGATTTTCAGGAATTTTATCAACGAAAGTATTTACAAGAAGATCGAGATGTATAAATTCATTTTCTTTAGCATAATTTTTAAGAAAATCATGAGTATCTTTAAGAGTTGAAATTGATCCATCATGAGTTAGTACTAAGAGTTTATGTCTTGTATAATCTATTACTTTTATAACATCTTCAACATTGCTCTTTAAAGGTATTCCAATTTCATAAGAAATGTTTTCTGGAAATAAGCTACGTGGATTGTCATGGAATCTTAAAAAATGAGGTCCTGATGTTTGAAGGTTATTTTTTTCAACCCAGTTGAATAAATCCATTTTAATTTTATTAATCTTTTCAAAAGATCCAACTTGTTTTATAGAAGCTATTTCATGCCTTTTAATAGTTTTTCTTTCCACTTCTTTTTCTAATTGGATATTTTTATCAAAGTTAAAATCAATCACATCCATTCTAACTTCAGTAAGTAATTCATCACAGCTTACATCAAAAATACTATTTAAATAAATTTCTGTTGCAAAACCAAGAACTTCAAGGTCATTTTCAAAGGCATAATCTACCATCATTCTTGTAACATTAGGAATATTTATATAAGGTCCTTTGTATATTGCAGATAAGACTTCATGTTCAGGATCTTCTACTATTTTTATATCATCATCTTCTTTGATATCCTTATATATAGGTATGCTCACTTTAAAAGCCATTCCTCTTGGAGGAACTCCATCTGGATTAGGATAATGTTTAAAATAAAGACCTTCCACTTCAATATCATTTTTTTCAGCCCATTTAATCAAATCCAAACGAACTTTATATACATCTTCAATTAAACCATAATGTTCCATAACAGCCATCTTTTGCTTTTTGATTGTTTTTCTTTCAATTTGACTGAATAATGGAACATAAGGAATGTTTTCAATCTTGAAATCAAGTACAGTAAATTGTACTTCAGTTAACAATTCATTAGGTTTTACTTCAAGAGGATCATTTAAATAAATTTCAGTAGGAGAATCCATAGGAGCTAAATCATTATTTCTTGTATAATCTGCTAAGGTTCTATGAATGGAGTGGAGATTGGAATAAGGTCCTTTATATAGTGCAGATACAACATCCCTTTCAGGGATTTGAGAAATTTTTACAGAATGTTCATATTTATCCAGCTTTTCTACAGGCATAGCTAGTTCAAAAAATATATTATTTGATGAAACATCTTCATTTTGTAAATCAAATCTACAATGGTATGTTCCCAAGCTTTTTAAACCATTATTTTTAATCCAATTCTCTAATTGCCCATAAAATTTATTAAGTTCTTTAAAAGAGCCTTTATGCTTTATATTAGCTACGCTTCCTATTTTAACCTCTTGAATTTTTACTTCCTTATTCATTTAAATTCCTTTTGAAAATAATATTATACAAATTTAATGAAATCTATATTAAAAAAGTTATATAACTTTTTCGACAATTAAGGAACTGTAAAAAAATTTGACTTGTAAACTAGAGTTTTCTAATCCATATAGTTTATTATTTTGCTTAATTGCACAAGCAGATTTAACTTTTTGATTTTAACATTAACTGAAATTTCTTAAGATATGTCTTTACTAAATAAACCTCAAACTAATATGATTTAAGATACTATTAACTTCAAACTAATAACTTAATAAGATACTTAACTTCAAATTAATGACTTAATAAGATACTATTTACCTCAAGCTAATGCACTGTAAATCATTGGGGATTTTACAATCCTAATTTTTCACAAAATCCCAATAAAATGTTCATGGCTATAGGAAAGCTATTTAAATTCATGAGGAGTGATACATTTTAAAATTTAAATTCGCAGTAGCTTTACACAGCCCAAACTAATATGACTTAATAAGATACTTAGCATTATGAAAAAATAAGAGAATAATTAAGCTTAAATTCTTTCAAAGTAACATGAATAAATTAAATCTTTTTTACAGGAAGTCCAACATTAACTAATACTTCCTCTTCATGATTTTCAGGAATTTTATCAACAAAAGTATTTATAAGAAGATCAAGATGTATAAATTCATTTTCGATAGAATAATCTTTTATAAAATCATGTGTGTCTTTAATGGTTGAAATTGGTCCTTCATGAACTATGGTTAAAATTTTATGTCTTGTATAATCTATTACTTTTATAACATCCTCAACATTACTATCTAAAGGCACTCCAATCTCATAAGAAATATTATCTGGAGATAAGCTACGAGGATGTTTAAGAAATCTTAAAAAATGAGGTCCTGAGGTTTTAAGATTATTTTTTTCAACCCAGTTGAATAAATCAGCTTTAATTTTATTTATCTTTTCAAAAGAACCAGCTTGTCTTATAGAAGCTATTTCATGCCTTTTAACTGTTTTTCTTTCAATTTCTTTCTCTAATTGAATATTTTTATCAAAATTAAAATCAATTACATCCATTCTAACTTCAGTAAGTAAATCATCACAGCTAACATCAAAAATACTATTTAAATAAATTTCTTCAGGAAAATCAATAAGTTCAAGGTCATTTTCAAATGCATATTCTACCATCATTCTATGAACATTAGGAATATTTACATATGGTCCTTTGTAAATGGTAGATAAAACTTCATGTTCTGGAATTTCTACAATTTTTATACCATTATCTTCTTTAAAATCATCATGTACAGGTATACCTACTTTAAAAACCATTCCTCTTGGATGAATTCCATCAGGATGTGGATAATGCTTAAAATAAAGACCATCTACTTTAATATCGTTTTTCTCAGCCCATTTGATTAAATCTACACGAACTTTGAAAACATCTTCAATTAAGCCATAATGTTCCATAATAGCCATTTTTTGTTTTTTTATTGTTTTTCTTTCAATTTTACTATCTAAATCAACGTAAGGAATATTATCTACTTGGAAATCAAATATTGTGTATTGAACTTCAGTTAACAATTCATTTGATTTTACCTTAAGAGGATCATTTAAATAAATTTCTGTAGGGGAGTCCATAGGTGCTAAATAGTTTTTTCTTGCATAATCCTCTAATATTCCATGAATTGAAGGAAGATTAAAATAAGGTCCTTTATATAATGCAGATATAACATCACGTTCAGGAGTTTGAATAATTTTTATAGAATTTTCATATTCATCTAGCTTTTCAACAGGTATAGCTAGTTCAAAAAATATATCATTCCCAGATAAATCCTCATTTCCTGAATCAAATCTACAATGATAAGTTCCATTACTTTTTAAATTATTATTTTCAATCCACTTCTCTAATCGTTCATAAATTAAATTAAGTTCTTTAAAAGAACCTTTATGCTTTATATTAGCTACACTTCCTATGGTAACATCTTCAATTTTAACTTCATAATTCATTTAAACTCCCTTAAATATTGTAATAAGATTAATATATAATATATAATATTTAATAATTGTAATATAAGTGATATGTATTATTAAAATAAATATTTAATATTTTCGTGAAAAAAGATAAAACTCTTTAAGTAAATAATATAATTGGCTTAATTTTATTTGATTTAATTTTTTAAACTTAATTTATCTTTCATATTTTAAATAAATATTTATAAAAGTAAATTTTCTTAAATAGCTAAATTTTTTTTAATAAAAATTGAATAAAAAGAAATTTTATAAATATTTATAAAAAAAAATTGAAATTAAGTTTTAACATATAGTTTAAAGCTATTTTATCATATAAATCGATTTAATAATCTTTAAAAGGTTTTAATTTTTTAAATAATATTGAAATGAATGTATTTTTATAAACTTTAAACATTATATGGCGAACACCTAAATCTTTCTTACAGGAAGTCGAACTTTAATCAATACTTCATCTTCTAGATTTTGAGGAATTTCATCAAGGAAAAAATTCACAAAAAAATCTAGGGGCATGAATTCATTTTCTATAGCATAACTTTTAAGAAAATCTTGAGTATCTTTTAAAGTAGAAAAAGGTCCTTTATGTGTTACATATAAACCTTTATGTCTTGGAAAATCTATTATCTTTATAATATCTTCAACTGTATTATCTAAAGGCATTCCAATTTCATAAGAAATATTTTCTGGAGCTAAGCTACGTGGATGTTTAAGAAATCTTAAAAAATGAGGTCCCGATGTTTTAATATTATTCTTCTCAACCCAATTAAATAAATCTGTTTTGATTTTATTAATCTTTTCAAAAGATCCAACTTGACGAATAGAAGCTATTTGATGCCTTTTAACTGTTTTTCTTTCTATTTCTTTCTCTAATTGAATATTTTTATCAAAATTAAAATCAATTACATCCATTCTAACTTCAGTAAGTAATTCATCACAGCTAACATCAAAAATACTATTTAAATAAATTTCTTCAGCAAAGTCGATAAGTTCAAGACCATTATCAAATGCATAATCAACCATCATTCTAGTTACATTTGGAATATTTACATAAGGTCCTTTGTAAATGGCAGATAAAACTTCACGTTCAGGAACTTCCACAATCTTTATCATGTCATCCCCTTTAAAATCATCATCTACAGGGACTCCAACTTTAAAAACCATTCCTCTTGGAGAAATTCCATCAGGATTTAAAAAATGTTTAAAATGAAGAGCGTCAACTTTAATATTGCGTTTTTCAGCCCATTTAATTAAATCTATTCGAACTTTATAAACATCTTCAACAAACCCATAATGTTCCATAATCGCCATTTTATGTTTTTTAATTGTTTTTCTTTCAATTTTACTAGCTAATGGAACAGGATAAATATTATCTGGTTTGAAATCAAATACTGTGAATTGTACTTCAGTTAACAATTCATTAGACTTTACCTCAAAAGGATCATTTAAATAAATTTCTGTAGGAGAATCATAAGGTGCTACATCATTTTTTCTTGCATGATCTTCTAATATTCCATGAATTGAAGGAAGGTTAAAATAAGGTCCTTTATATAATGCAGATAAAACATCACGTTCAGGAATTTCAATAATTCTAACAAAATTATCATTATTTTGATTTTTTAGAGATATGCCTAACTCGGAAAGTATATTATTAGAGGATAAGTCTTTATTTTCGAGATTAGCTCTATAATAATATTTTCCATCAACGGTTAAATGGTGATTTTTAATCCATTCCTCAATTTCTTTGTATATTAAATTAAATTTTTTAAAAGAACTTTTGCACTTTATGGAAACCATTCTCTCTGATTCAAAATCCTTAATTTTAACATCTTCATTCATTCAAATTCTCCCTAATCGAAAAAAATATTATCGACTACACCTAAAATTTTATAAAGAACTTTATCCCATATTAGATGCTTTTTCAGTTTTTAATAAATATTCCTTTAATAAAAAAAGAATAGCTTAACAAGAGTTTCAGCAGTTCTTCAGAAATTTTTTATTTTTAAGTTTTTTTAAATATCCCCTATTTCTTAAAGTGATTATCACCTCAACTTTCCTATTCACCAAAAATAGCTAATTTTTATTTTGTTGATTTATTATTTTTAAATAATGTTATAAATTAACTATCTAATAATTCATATAAATAATTTCAGACAAATTATTTACAAAAAATTTTATAATTAATATATTGAATTAACTCATATTAATAGTTATTGTTAAATATAATATATACAATTATATATTAATACTATAAATTTGAGTTAATACAAATATTTTTGTCAATAATAACTATTGGTTTATTAATAAAAAATTTGAAAATTCATGTTTTTATATTGAAATATTTTTTTAAAGCTAATAGAAATTAATAGACACTAATAAAATGAGATTTTTAGCGTTAAATTTCAGGAAAAAAAGAACATAAATATTAAATTCATGAATAAAACAAATATTAGTATTAGATTTTTGGATAAAAAGAATTTAGTGTTAAATTTCAGGAAAAAAAGAACATAAATATTAAATTTTTAGATAAAAAGAATATTATTATTAAATTTTAGCTAAAAAGAATATTATTATTAAAACAGCATTATGAAGATTTAAAAAATGTGAAAATTTAATGAAAGTTTAAAAAATCCCCTATTCACTTTTTTATAGAATAGCATTAATAAATATGTTAAAGTAAATTATAATAGCAGGGATAATTAAAACTCCCATTAAATGGGATTTACTAACTCCTAAATAGTGAGGTAAGAGTCCTAATCCAGTGGAAGTAATTAAAATAAGGGCAAGGTAGGGAATTGATGCTTCATAAATTATTGCAAAGATAAATAAAATAGCTATCATTAAAATTATAACAAAAATGGATAATCTCTTGTAATCAATTCCTTGCATTAGCTTAGAAAAGCTATCTCCTATTTTTAAACAAATTATTAATGATATTGAAACAGATATTAGTGAAACAAAAGTAAAAAGTAACAGATGAGACACAGAAAATGTTTCAATTAAATAATTCATATAAACAGCTATTGCACTTCGAGGATTTCCAATTAAATAGATTGAAATAATGGAAAATAAAGTATCAGTTGTGTTCAAGCCACTTATAGCTGTTAAAAAATTTTCAGTTTCATTTTCACCACTTCCACCACTTAGTTCTTGAGCTATTATTCCTCCTTGAGCTGGTCCAAAACCTGGCAAAAATCCTAAAATAGCTCCAGCTATTCCTCCAGCGAAAATTCCTTTTATCATCTCTTTATTTAAATTTAAATCATAGAATTTATTTTGATGTGGGATAAAAGAATTATCATTCAAGCTAAACATTATTGTGCTTATTCCAAAAAGCCCTGAAAAAGTACACATTAATAAAAGCCCAGAGGAAATTGGTGTTTGAAATGTAGTCCACCCTAAAATTCCAGATAAGATAAATAAAAGAAGAGACCAGTAAAATGCTTTTTTACCAGAGCTTAATCTCCAAACCATATATAAAGAAACACCTAGCAGGATTACCCAAGTAAATTCTTTAGTAAAAGCATGGACAGTAGGTAAAACAAAAGCAAAAATAGGCAGCAAAATAATTATTATTAAAATAGATCCAAATCCACCTAATGAAACTATCCTAATAGCTTCTTTAGACCTGCCTTCAAGAACCATCCTATGTCCTGGAAGAATAGATAAAGCAGTTCCTTCCTCTGGAACCCCAAGAAGCATTGAAGGTACAAATTCAATTAAAGCATGAGCTATGGACATAGCTATTAAAAGAACACATAAAAACTCAGGAGATAAAAAACCTAAAAGAAAAGTAGATGATGCAAATACTATAGCTCCCGCTGTGTTAACATGAATTCCTGGAACTATTCCTGTAAATGCACCACAAATTATTCCTAAAAAGCAAGCTAAAATAAGATCTAACATCCTATCACACTTGCAAACAATTTATTTAGAATTTATTATTATTATTTAAAAATCAAAATCTAATGATTATCACGATTATTTTAGAATAATTTATTATTTCACTAATTTTAGAATAA
>WRMT01000052.1 GCA_009777005.1 Methanobrevibacter sp.
TAAATTTTTATATTAAATAAAAAAAAAAAAAATATTTAAAAATAAAAAAAAGCTTTAAACCAAAAAAAAAAACAAAATTAAGTTAAAAAAAATTAAAAAAAAAAAAATAAAAAAAAAAAAAAAAAAAAAACTTAAAAATAAATAATTAAATCTTTAATTTTCTCCAAAATCCAATCAACAACATACTCAATAAAGATAAGACAAGTATAGCTATTGGATTAGCTGTATTTAACATTGGAATAGAAGAAGGACTACTACGATCTAAACCATCAAAATCTGTATGATGAGGATCTAAAATATCTAAATCCAAATTATCATTATCATAATTTTCATTGTCTGGTTTTGAGCTATTTGTATCATTACTGATACTAATATCCTCATCATAAAAATTAGGAAGATTTTTATTACTATCTATAGGACTTATATTAATAGTAAAAATATGACTATCAATAGATTCTCTGTAAAGATTGTTTCCAATGAATTCAGCGATAATTCTGCCTTCAGGAATGAAGGAATAGTTTAATACAGCAATTCCATTACTGTCAGTTATTGCAATACCAATAAATTGACCATTAAGAGTGAATACGATAAGTTGATTAGCTAAGGAGTTATTAAATTCATCTACAAGTCTAGCAACAAAGGAAGTAGAACTGTTTTCACTTTGGACAACAGAAACAGTTAGAGAAGTCTGGACAGGACGAACTGTTAAAATACTATTAGCATTTGTAGCTGTATAAATATTATCTCCATAGAAAACAGCATTAATAGTATAAGTGCCTTGGGAAAGAGAACTATGACCTATGAAAATTCTACCATGTGCATCAGTTATAAATTCACCAATACTAAGCCCATCAATGAAAACTTCAATAATCATGTTAGTTAGTAAATTACCATATTCATCAACTAAAGTAGCTGTAAAACTAGCATTTTCAAGAGTGTTTATAAAAACATTTTTCAAAGAAATTGAAGTATTAATTTTTTCAACTACTAAAACCCCAACAGAGCTAGAGTTAAGATAAATATCTGTTTGGTTGAAATAAGCATTAATAGAAAGATCACCAGCTGTTGAAGGAATATAATATAGGAAAGCTTTGCCATAGCTATTTGTAGTAAGATTATATTCTTCACCATTAATTATCACAATAATATTCTCATTACTAATATAATTTCCAAATTCATCAAGAAGAGTAATAGGAATTGTAGTATTAGTAAATGGCTTGGTAGAAACTGAATCAATGATAATTTTAGTAGCCATAATAGTTACCTCTTGGATAATACTATCATTAGAGCTTTCATAAGTATTACTACCATTATATTGAAGAGAAATATTCAGTAATCCTGTATTATTAGGAGTATAACTCAAAACAACTTTACCATTTCCATCAGTAAGGTTAGATCCAACATATGTTCCATTAATATAAAAGTCAATAGTAGCTCCTGTAACAGGATTACCATTTTCATCCTTAAGATAAGCTGTTAAATTACTAGTAAAATTCAACCTAAGAGGAACATCTTCTACAACAATATTTGTCTCAAGTTTAAGAACATTTAAAGTAGAGCTATTAATAAAACTATGGTAAATATCATTACCAATCCAACTAAGAACAATACTTAAATTTCCAACATTATAAGGAGTATAAGATAAAACCCATTCACCTAAGCTATTTGTGAAAACCGTAAAAGATTGACCATCAACCAGAATGGAAATATTAACATTAGCTACAGGATCACCTTTCTCATCAATCAAGGTACCATTAATACTAATAGTATCACCGAACTTAGAAGAAAGTGGAACTATAATAGAAGAATTAATTTCCAGTTTAAAAGCATCGAAGACAGTTCCATTTTCTTCAGAATGGTTTTCACCAACATTAACCTCATTTACAGTGACATTAACTAAATTAAAAATATTACCAGAACCATTTACCTTAGCAGTAAGAGTTAAGGTAACATTTTCACCAATACCAATAGACCCTACAACCCATGAAACAGTCCGAGTAAGAGGATTATATGTACCACCAGCATTACTAATCACATAAACAAGGCGAGGATCTAAAACATCCACAACTACAAGCCCAGTAGCTATATCCGGACCATGATTAGTCACAACAATTGTGTAAAGAACATGATCACCAATAATCACAGAACCAGTAACATTAACATTTTTAGTTATAGTTAAATTAACAGTATCAGGAAGGCGTAAGAAATGATTACTACCATTAGTACTGTTTTCACCTATGTTAAGCTCATTAACACTAACATTAGCTAGATTAATAATATCACCAGAACCATTGACAATAACAGTAACAACTAAATTTCTACTTTCACCAATTCCCATAATTCCAACATCCCATGAAACAGTTCTACTAGCTACATTATAAAAACCACCAACATTACTAATCAGGTAAATGAGGCGAGGATCTAAAACATCCACAACTACAACACCAGTAGCTACATCAGGACCATGATTAGTCACAACAATAGTATAAACAACATGATCACCAACAGTCACAGAATCTGTAACATTATGATTCTTAGTAATAGTAAAATTCACAGTATTTGGAAGGGACAAATTACTATCATTCTCATTAGTACTGTTTTCACCAATATTAAGCTCATTTACAGTTACATTAGCTATATTAAGTATATTACCAGTACCATTAACTTGTACAGTAACCGTTAATGTTATATTTTCACCAATGCCAATTGAACCTACAATCCAAGAAACAGTACGAGTTACAGAATCATAAACTCCAGAAACACTACTATCAATGTAAATAAGGCGATAATCTAAAACATCGGAAATGACAACACCAGTAGCTACATCAGGACCATGATTAGTCACAACAATAGTGTAGAGAACATGTTCACCTACAGTTACAGAACCAGTAACATTATGATACTTAATGATAGTTAAATTCACAGTATTATTTAAATCTAGAGTAGAATTTTCCTCATCATACTCAGTACCATTTTCACCAATATTAATCTCATCTACAGTAATATTAGCGAAATTAATGATATTACCAGTGCCATTAACTTGAACAATTACAGTTAAAGTTACATTATCACCGATACCAATATAACCTACAATCCAATAAATAGTACGAGTTAATGGATCAAAAGTACCACCAACACTACAGTCTATGTATATAAGGCGAGGATCTAATTCGTCACAAACAAGACCTCCTGTAGCTATGTCAGGACCATGATTAGTCACCACAATAGTGTAGAGAACTTGATCACCTACTGCTACAGAACCAGTAACATTATGATACTTGGTAATAGTTAAATTCACAGTATTAGTTAAATCAAGAACAGATTCCTCTTCTTCAAACTCAGTGTTATTTTCACCAATATTAAGCTCATCAACTGTAACATTTGCAAAATTAAGGATACGACCAGTACCATTAAGTTGAACTGTAATTGTTAAGGTTACACTTTCACCTACACTAATAGTACCTACAATCCATGAAACTGTACGAGTCACAGAATTAAAAACACCAGAAGCATTGCTATCAATGTAAATAAGTCTAGGATCCAAAACATCCCAAACAACGACACCAGTAGCTATATCAGGACCATTATTAGTCACCACAATAGTGTAGAGAACTTGATCGCCAACAACTGCTGAATCTGTAACATTATGAGCTTTAGTAATTGTGAGGTTAACAGTATCATTTAAATCAAGAGTAGAATTATTATCATCAAATTCAGTTGAGTTATTTCCAATATTTTCCTCATTTACTGTAACATTTGCAAGATTAAGAATACTACCAGTACCATTAAGTTGAACTGTAACCGTTAAAGTTACACTATCACCAACACCAATAGAGCCTACAATCCATGAAACAGTACGAGTCACAGGATCAAAAACACCAGAAGCATTACTTTCAATGTAAACCAACCTAGAATCTAAAACATCAGACACCACAACACCAGTAGCTACATCAGGACCATAGTTAGTTACTATGATTGTGTAGAGGACTTGATCACCCACAACTACAGAACCAGAAACATTATGAACTTTTGTAATGGTAAAATTCACAGTAGAATTCACAGTAAAATTACTACAATCCTCTTCAGTAGTATTGTTACCCATATTATTCTGATCTACACTTACATTAGCTATATTAGCTATATTTCCTGTTCCATTTACACGAACAGTAATATTCAAACTAATAGTGTCACCCACATTCAAGTTACCAATAATCCATAAACCAGTAGTATGATTATAATCACCAGTAGATGACTCGAATATTAAACGAGGATCTAATATATCAGTTACCACAACATTAATTGCATTATCTGGACCCCAATTAATCACAGTAATAACATAAGTAACCAAATCACCCACACTAACCACAGCATCAGGAGTAAGATTATTAACTTTAGTAATGGATAAATTCACAGCAGAATCCACAGTAAAATTACTACCATTACCATCAGTAGTATTATTACCCAAATTAGTCTGATCTACACTTACATTAGCTATATTAGCTATATTTCCTGTTCCATTTACACGAACAGTAATATTCAAACTAATAGTGTCGCCCACATTCAAGTTACCAATAATCCACAAGCCAGTAGTATGATTATAATCACCAGTGGAGGACTCGAATATTAAACGAGAATCTAATATATCAGTTACCACAACATTAGTTGCATTATCTGGACCCCAATTACTAACAATAATAACATAAGTAACCAAATCACCTACACTAACAACAGCATCAGGACTAAGATTATTAACTTTAGTAATGGATAAATTCACAGCAGAATCCACAGTAAAATTACTACTATTACCCTCAGTAGTATTGTTACCCATATTATTTTGATCCACTGTAACATTAGCTATATTAGCTATATTTCCTGTTCCATTTACACGAACAGTAATATTCAAACTAATGGTATCTCCCATGTTCAAGTTACCAATTATCCATAACCCAGTAGTATGATTATAACCACCAGTTGATGACTCGAATATTAAACGAGGATCTAAAATATCAGTTACCACAACATTTGTTGCATTATCTGGACCCCAATTACTAACAGTAATAACATAAGTAACCAAATCACCAACATTCACAACCTCACCAGGAGTAAGATTATTACTTTTAGTGATGGATAAATTCACAGTAGGCTCCACTGTAAAATTTATGTCATTGCCCTCTGTAGAATTATTACCTATATTTGTTTCATTAACATCTACAGAAGCAAAGTTAAAGATATTACCTGTGCCATTAACACGAACAATCAAAGTCAAAGTAACATTACTGCCAACACCAATGGACCCTACAATCCAAGAAACTGTACGAGTTACAGGATCAAAAGAACTATTTTCACTACTTTCAATGTAGATAAGTCTTGAATCTAAAACATCAGAAACAATTACTCCAGTAGCTATATCTGGACCATTATTAGTTATAACTATTGTGTAAAGAACATGATCACCTACAGTAACAGAACCAGTAACATTATGATTCTTAGTAATTGTTAAATTCACAATATTTGGAACAGTGAAATTAACACTATCACTACTATTATCTCCATGATTATCCTGATTTGTGGTAACATTTGCAATATTAGAAATATTGCCTGTACCATTAACCCTGACAGTGATGGTTAAAATTACACTATTTCCTGTGCCAATAAAACTTAAATTCCATGTAACTGTCCTAGTAGCTAAGTTATAATCACCATAATCACTACTAATTATATAAATAAGTCGAGGATCTAAAACATCCACAACCATAACATCAGTAACATTACTTGGACCATTATTAGTAACAGTAATAATATAGGTAACATTATCTCCATAGCTAATATTACTTGTAACATTAGTGGTTTTATTGATTGTAATATTTACTATATCACTTAAATCTGGATTTAGATATAGTATTATATCTTCATTATCGCCAATAGCTTGAAGAGAAAAACTATTATATCCTGTTAAAGTAACATTATAAGAATATTTCCCTTTTCCATTAACATTTGTCAAGTTATAAATAGTTCCAGTTGTACCATTCCATATAAGATTAACCAAGAAGGATGGAAGCAAATCATCATCTACTAAACTAAAGTCTCCTGAACTATCAATCAATAAAAACTCATAAGATAATTCAACATTACTAACCATGTGATAAATAGTATCATTTACAATAGTTTTATAATCATTAGCTGATAATACTATGACAAACCAATTAGCTAAAGTAATACCACTTACTAAAGGAGTGTTAGCACCCCACCAATTATAATTTGCATTAGTATTTGAACCATTATTTAAAAGGTCAAAACCATTAAAATTAGTATTATTTAATATTCTGTTGTAGTTAATAACTGCATTAGAAGATCCAGGAAGAACATGAATTCCCTGATTGTTATCGGTGATATTAGAACCAATAACAATACTGTTTGATCCATTAATCCCAATACCATTAGTATTGTTTGTAATATTAGAATTAATTACAGAATTCTCCCAGGAATATTGTTGGAAAAATATTGCCCATGAGTCATTTCTATTATAACCAGAAATATTAGAATCAAGAATAGTATTAAATGTTGCACTTGACATGAAGATGAAGCCACCATTATTTAACAATCCAAAACTATCATCTATAATATAATTACTACTAGAACCACTAAATCCTATAGCAAAATCATTGTCACTAATATAATTATTAGAAGATAAATTCGAAATAGTATAATTCTGGTTAAGGAGAGCATAATGAATAGCAATTCTATTATCAATGAGTCTATTATTATCCAAAGTATATATTAAAGTATTAATACCTATACCTTGAGAATTATTAGTAAAATTAGAATTACTAATTATAGAATCATTACCTTCAATATAGATACCTCCACCTGCAACAGCAATATTTTCATCAAAAACAGAATGACTAACATTAAGATTATCACCAGCACTATAAACACCAGCACCTGTAACAGCAGTATTTTCATCAAAAACAGAATGACTAATAGTGAAATTATCACCAGCACTATAAACACCACCACCAACATTTCCATTATTAGCTGAGAAAGTAGAATTATTTACAGAGGTAAAATCATCAGAACAGAAAATTGCACCACCAGTATTTGCAAGATTATTTATAAAAGTAGAATCATCTACGGTGAAATTAAGATTCGCTTCAGAACTAGAAGCATTATTGTAAATTGCACCACCAGTATTTGCATGGTTATCTGTGAAAATAGAATTTTCTATAGTTAAATTAGCACCACTATTTGAAATTCCTCCACCATTAGAAAGTGAACCACCTTCCCTTGCAGAGTTACCTGTAAAAGTAGAAGTTACTACATTCAAATGTTCACCACTATTGAAGATTCCACCACCATTTATTGCATGATTATCTCTTAAAATAGAATCAATGATTGTGGGATTATCACCAGTATTATAGATAGCACCACCAAAACTTGTTGCCCTATTTTGGATGAAAGAAGAATTTACTATGGTTAAATTATCTCCAGTATTATAGATAGCACCACCAAAACTATTATTACCAGTAACATTATTGTATGAAAAAGTAGAACCAATAACAGTAATATTTGAATTCACAGCACTTATAGCACCACCATAATTTGTGGCAGTATTATTTCCAAATGTGCAATTAATGAAAATCACATTTGTATTTTCAGCATAGATTGCACCACCATAGTTAGAAAACCCATTACCCATTGAACTTTGACTTCCATTTCCAAATACAATATTTATAAATGTGACATTCAAAGCAGAATTTATTGCAAATATATTTGATAGATATCTTCCATTAATAGCCACAGTACCTGGAGGTCCATCCCCTCGAATAGTAAGATTTTTAGTAATTGTAAGGTTAAAGTCTTCATTAATTTTATTATAAGTTCCATTAGCTAAAACAATAGTATCGGTATTATTTGCAATAGCTAATGCTCCATTTATACCACCAAAGTCTGAACTATCAACATATATATCAGTTGCAAAAGTAGCTTGTAAACTAAAAACTACCAGTAACATTAACAATAAAATGCTTGAAATAGATATTTTTCTAAAATTATTCATTTTTCTTTTCACCTCCAAAAAGAATATTTTTTTTCATGTAAAAGTAAAATACAATTAAACAATTAAAGGAAAAAAATTATTTAAATTATTTAAAAAGGTTAAAAACTATTTTAAATTAAATTATAATATTTATATTAAGGAAAAAGACCTTAAACAAATAAATAATATAAACATTTAGTTAATTTTTATCCAAACCATAATATTTTACTTTTTAAAAAGATTTTTTTCATTAAAAGTTATATCAAGTAAATTAAGAAAGTTTTAAAGAAATAAATAGTTTAAATGATTAATTTTTATTTATTAAAAATCTTGATTTTTTATCACTTTCTACTAATTATCTCAAATTAATTTATTCCAATATTTTGATTGAATATTCATACAAAGAATGATTTTCCTTCATAGCTAATTATCAACAAATTTTGATCATGAAAGAAAAAAAGACAATAATCTTAAAAAATATTTTATATTTACACTATTCACCCTAAAATTTTTAATATTCAATACATAATATAAACACTGAAAAAATTAATGTTTTACAGTATATAATATAATAATTATTATATATAAAATTATCTATTTTAGATAATTAATAATAAAAATAATGGAATATATTAATATTATATATTCATATTAATCTTAAATATTAATAATTATTAAAATATATTAAACAATAATTTTTAAAGTCTTTGGTATATATCAATCAATATAAATTATATATAAAATATTAGAACCTATTTTAAATACATATCAAATCGATTTCATCAATTTATCTTAAAAGCTTCTTAAAGGAACCAATAATTTAAAAAAAAATTAAGATAAAAAAATTGAAAATAAAAGTTAGGATTAAAAAAAATCCTAAAATAAAATTATAATTTAGATTTTTTTTCTCCAAAATCCGATTAGAAGAATACTCACTAATGATAAAACCAGTATAAGCATTGGATTACCCACGTTGTACATCGCAATAGGAGAAGCAAGCTTATTAGCACTTAAAACATCATAGTCATAATAATCAGGATCTACAGTATCAGGATCCACAAAGTCATTATCTGTATCATTTTTACCTGGTTTTGAACCATTAGTATTATTGTCAGTACCATTACTACCATTATTATCATCATTACTTTCATTAGATGATGCATTAATGGTAAAAAAACGACTATCTAGAGATTCCCTATAAATACTATTTCCAAGGAATTCAGCCGTAATTATACCTTCAGAAATGAAGGAATAGTTAAATGTAGCAATTCCATTACTGTTTGTTGGAACAATACCCATAAAATGACCATCAAGGAGAAATACAACTATTTCATTAGCTAATGGTTTGTTATATTCATCGAAAAGTCTTGCAACAAATGAAATAGAATTATCTTGGTTTTGAACAGTTGAAACAATTAAAGTAGTCTTAACTGGACGAATTGTTAAAGTACTATTAGAACTTGTCGTTGCATAATTATTATCTCCTAAGAAAACAGTATTTATAGAATAAACACCTTGAGAAAGTATATCATAATTGATGAAAGCCCTACCATAATTATCGGTTTTAAATTGACCAATACTAATTCCATCAATGAAAACTTCAATAACCATATCAGATAGTAAATTACCAAACTCATCCACTAAAGTAGCTGCAAAATCAGCATTTTGAAGAGCATTTAAAACAACATTATTCAAAAGAAGTGAAGTTGAAAACTTATCTACAATTAAAACACCAGTAGAGCTAGAATTAAGATAAATAGTTGT
The DNA here is from genome assembly GCA_009777005.1 of Methanobrevibacter sp. Taxonomy (GTDB): domain Archaea; phylum Methanobacteriota; class Methanobacteria; order Methanobacteriales; family Methanobacteriaceae; genus Methanorudis. The sequence continues at coordinate 9,800 of WRMT01000052.1, forward strand.
TCCATTGAAATAAGCACTAATCAAAAAGTCACCAGCTATTGAAGGAGTATAGTATAGGAAAGCTATACCATTAGTATTTGTAGTAAGATTATACTCTTGACCATCAATAGTTACAGTGATTATTTCATTGACAATAGGGTTTCCAAACTCATCACGAAGAGTTATAGGAATAGTAGTGTTTATAAATGGTTTAGTAGTAACAGAACCTATAACAATACTTGAATTCATGATTGTAACTTCTATGATAATACTACCATTAGAAGATTCATAAGTACTACTACCATTATATCGAGCTTCAATAAGATGATTTCCAAGAGAAATAGGAATAAATGATAAAAATACTCTACCATTAGCGTTGGTTACATTAGATCCAATGTATGCACCATTTACATAAAAGTCAACTGTGTTGGTAGCTACAGGATAACCTCTTTCATCATGCAAATCAGCGATTAAATTACTTGTAAAATTCAATCTAAGAGGAACATCAACCACGATAATGTTTGTTTCGAGTTTATTAACATTTAAATTAGAGCTATTTGTAAAGCCATTGTAAATATCATTACCTAACCAACTAACAACTATAGTTAAATTCCCAACATTCTGAGGAGCATAAGAGAAAGTCCAAAAACCAACAGCATTGGTAGCTACTGTGAAAGATTGACCATCTACAACTATAGTAATTATTACATTAGCTACAGGATTGCCATTTTCATCAAGTAAAGTACCATTTATGGAACCTTGAATTCCAAGACTAAAAGAAGCTGGAACAATAATAGAGGAGTTAGTATCCAATTTAAGAACATTCAAAGTAGTACTGTTAGAAAAGCCATTGTAAATATCATTACCTATCCAACTTACAACAATGCTTAAGTTTCCTGTACTTGTAGGAATATAGGATAAATTCCAAAAACCAGCAGCATTAGTTGTCACATAATATGGCTGACCAGCAGAAACCACTGTAATATTTGCATTAGCTACAGGATTACCTTTTTCATCAAGTAAGGTACCATTAATATTAACAATTTCTCCAAATTTAGAAGAAGTTGGAACAATAATTGAAGAATTGATTCCTAGTTTAAGTATGTTTAAATTTGTTCCATTTTCTTCTGTTCCATTTTCACCGATATTGATTTCATTTACAGTGAGATTTGCAAAATTGGAAATATTTCCAGAACCATTAATCTGGACAGTAACTGTTAAGGTTACATTATCACCAATATTAATTGAGCCTACATTCCATGAAATGGTCCTAGTTAGTGGATTATATATACCTCCAGCACTACTTATCACATAAACCAGGCGAGGATCTAAAACATCCACAACAACTACACCTGTAGCATTATCAGGACCATAGTTGGTCACTACAATAGTATAGAGAACATAATCACCTATAGTAACAGAACCTGTTATATTATGATTTTTAGTTATAGTCAAATTCACAGTACTATTAACAGTGAAATTAGAACCATTGTTACCACTAGTAGTGTTATTACCAATATTAGTTTCATTAGAAGTAACACTAGCACTATTACTTATGTTACCTGTACCATTTACACGGACAACTAAAATCAGAGTAGCATTACTGCCTCTATTAATTGTTCCTACATTCCAAACAACATGAGAACCATTAAAAGAATAATTACCAGTAGCACTAACAAATATCAAACGAGGATCCAAAACATCAGTTACAACTACACTTGTAGCATTATCAGGACCATAATTCCTTACAATAATTGTATACTCTACCAAATCACCTACATTCATAAATTCACTAGCATTACTAGTTTTATCAATAGTCAAATTCACAGTAGCATTAACCGTGAAATTAGTACTATTATTACCACTAGTAGTGTTATTACCAATATTTGTCTCATTAGAAGTAACATTAGCACTATTACTAATATTTCCTGTACCATTAACACGAACAACCAAAATCAAAGTAACATTGTTACCATTATTAATTGTACCCACATTCCATACAACATGAGAACCATTAAAAGAATAATTACCAGTAGCACTAACAAACAACAAACGAGGATCCAAAGCATCAGTAACAACAACACCTGTAGCATTATCAGGACCATAATTTCTTACAATAATTGTATACTCTACCAAATCACCTACATTCATAAATTCACTAGCATTACTAGTCTTATCAATAGTCAAATTCACAGTAGCATTAACAGTAAAATTAGAACTATTATTACCAGTACTATTATTACCAATATTAGTCTCATTAGAAGTAACACTAGCACTATTATTAATACTACCAGTGCCATTTACACGAACAATCAAAATCAGAGTAACATTACTACCTCTATTAATAGTACCTACATTCCAAACAATATGAGAACCATTAAAAGAATAATTACCAGTAGCACTAACAAATATCAAACGAGGATCTAAAACGTCTACAACAACTACTCCTGTAGCATTATCAGGACCATAATTAGTTACAACAATAGTATACTCTACTAGATCACCAAGATTCACAAGTCCTGTGACATTACTAAACTTATCAATAGTCAAATTAACTGTAGCATTAACAGTGAAATTAGTACTATTATTCCCACTAGTACTGTTATTACCAATATTAGTCTCATTAGAAGTAACACTAGCACTATTACTTATGTTACCTGTACCATTAACACGAACAACCAAAATCAAAGTAACATTGTTACCATTATTAATCGTACCAACGTTCCAAATAACATGAGAACCATTAAAAGAATAATTACCAGTAGCACTAACAAACAACAAACGAGGATCCAAAGCATCAGTTACAACTACACCTGTAGCATTATCAGGACCATAATTTCTTACAACAATAGTATACTCAACCAAATCACCAACACTCATAAACTCACTAGCATTACTAGTCTTATCAATAGTCAAATTCACAGTAGCATTAACAGTGAAATTAGTACTATTATTACCTGTACTATTGTTACCAATATTAGTCTCATTAGAAGTAACATTAGCACCATTATTAATATTTCCTGTACCATTAACACGAACAACTAAAATCAAAGTAACATTACTACCCCTATTAATAGTACCTACATTCCAAACAACATGAGAACCATTAAAAGAATAATTACCAGTAGCACTAACAAAAATCAAACGAGGATCCAAAGCATCAGTAACAACCACACCTGTAGCATTATCAGGACCAAAATTAGTCACAACAATAGTATACTCAACCAAATCACCAACATTCACAAGTCCTGTAACATTGCTAAACTTATCAATAGTCAAATTAACAGTAGCATTAACAGTGAAATTAGTACTATTATTACCAGTGCTATTATTACCAATATTAGTTTCATTAGAAGTAACATTAGCACTATTACTAATATTTCCTGTACCATTTACACGAACAACTAAAATCAAAGTAACATTACTACCCCTATTAATAGTACCTACATTCCAAACAACATGAGAACCATTAAAAGAATAATTACCAGTAGCACTAACAAA
>WRMT01000053.1 GCA_009777005.1 Methanobrevibacter sp.
ATCTAAATCGCGGATATTTGATTCTGAAAATGTTTAAATTTTTCGGAAAAAAAAAAAAATTTTTTTTTTTTTTTTTTTTTTTTTTTTTTTTTTTTTTTTTTTTTTTTGTTTTTTTTTTGTTTTTTTTTTTTTTTTTTTTTTTTTTTTTTTTTTTTTTTTTTTTTTTTTTTTTTATTTTATTTTCGAGTTTTTTTAATGTATACATTGAGTTCATCGATATATTTTTTTTAGTTTTTTAAAGAGCATTGTGTTAAAAATCTTTTTAAATTATTTAAAGAACTTGTTTTTATTTGCAGAGGGTTTCATTCGATTATGCTTAATTTTTCGAGGAACATATTTCCTTTTTTTCGTATGATATTTTCCCTCATTTTTATCCGAGATTGCTATTTCTTTATTTTCATGTGCTTTGATTAAATCTTCGCATGTTTTTATAGTATTTTCGCATGATTTTATGGTTTTTGTTTTATGTTTCCGTCTATTTTTAAGTCGTTGTAGCTTTAAGGGATCTGTGAGTAAATAGTTATTATTAGTAATCTCTTCTTCAGTTTTTTTTAGTTCTTTCTTAGTGTTGATGATACTTATTTCTCTTTCTTGAACTACGTTTTTCAGTCGATTAATTATCTGTAATCTTTCTTTATCTTCATCCATCTTTATCACACAATCCTATTTGAATAGCTAATTTATGAATATGATTCTTTTTTATTTTATTTTTTTCTATTTTTTGTTGTTAATATAATGTTTTTACCAAAATCTTCATTGTATCTTAAAATAATTGATAATACTTTAATACTCAAAATAGGTTTTTGGAGATTCTTTATTATTAAAATGAGTTAATTTTTTTAGTATAGCTAATATTTAAATAAAAAAATTCCTTTTTATAGTCTTGGAAGAAATGTTTGTAATAACTGATTTTTATAAATCTTATTTAATTTTATTATAGTTTGAGAAGAACTTTTTTACTTCTATAAAATTTTTATTTATCATCAAATAATTTTTTATTTAATTAATTGTTTTTTTTATTTCCTTTTATTCAAATATAAATGATTATTTTTAATTATTTTTAATTTTAATGATATTTATATTCATAAAAAATGAAATTAATAAAATTATAATCATTTTATAAAATTATTATTTTAAAAAATTAAAGTCTTTGCTATAATATGTTTTTTTTATTCAATGAAATCGTATTATGATATTTTTTTTAGAAAATATTTATAATTATTAAATAAATTATAATTTTTAGTTTCAAATTTTGATAACTTAAAAAAATTATTTAATGTTTATAACTTTTTATTTAATAAAGAATAATTCCTTAAAAATAAAATCAGAACTTAATATAGTTTATTTTTCAATTTTCAAAATTTCTTCTAAAAGTTCCCCTGCATTATTGTATCTTTCATTAATATCTTTAGAAATAGCTTTTAAAACAATTTCATCAATACATTTTTCATTTAGATTATTATCATGAAGATATTTACAAATTTCTTTGTTTACACTACTTGGTGAGGTGGGATTTTTTAACCAAGGTTGATTGGATGTTAAATCATCTTTATCATTAATATCATAGGGAAATTTATTTGTTAAAAGTTGATAAAAAATAACTCCAATGGCGTAAACATCTCTTTTTGGATTAGTAGAACTGATTTCAGGAGGAATATAATGTAAACTACCCTTAATATTTTCAGATTCATATTCTAAATCAGGTAATCTTACGAGTCCAAAGTCTGTTATCTTAATTATCATTTCATCTCTATCTGGAATAGTTATTAGAATATTTTCTGGCTTTAAATCTTTATGTACTATGATAATAAAGTTTTCATGACACACCTTCATACCTGAGCAAATCTGTTTTATAATATCTAAGGTGTAATTAACTGGTATGAATTTTTTTTGGAGTTTATACTTAAGGTGGTATTTTAGTAGACTTATTCCGTTTATAAATTCCATGGTGAAATATCTATGTTTTAAATCATTAATAATATGGATATCAGGATGGTAAACTCTAATAATATTTTTATGAAGAATTTTAGAAAGAAAATAGGGTTCCTCCCATGGATCATTTTCATGACCTTCAGGAATAGGATCTTTTAAAATTTTCAATGCTATTTCTTCAAAAACATCATGTTCAACCCTATATACTTCACCAAAACGACCACTACCTATATAGTCTATGATTTCGTTATTCCCAATTCTGTCTCCTCTTTTAAGTAAAGTCATTGATACTCCTCAAATTTTATAATCAAAAATGATCTAATATTTAACCCCTTAATACTAATATTATACTTTGTTCATATCTAATTTTTATATCTTTTCAATAATATTTTGATAAATTTATAATCATTTGTTCATTTATCAAAATCGAATACACAAGTTATTCTAGACTGGATGTGTTAAAATGTTGAACCCAGTATCTCCTCATGTTTTTCTTAATATGGATGAAATGGTTTAGTTAAGAATGTTAAACAAAAAGAAATTATAAAATAATAAAAAAAATAAATTATAAAATATTTAAAAAAAAGTTAAAAAAGATTTATTCCTCAAAACGACAAGTTGATTTAAATAATAAATTACCTTTCTTACCATACCCCTGCATGATTCCTTTATCACTAGACCTATTAATTTTCACCTTACTAGCAGTTTTGAAATTAAAATTAAAGTATCCATTAAATTTACCTGTTTTTGTTAACTCTTTAGTTGTTTTATCATACTTCTCTTCAGCATAGTATTTAACTTTCCACCCATTTTTAGGTTTAGTAACTGTTTTAATGGTTTCCGTCTTTTTAGGGCGTTGAAGCTTTATAACAATCTTATCAATTTTATTTAAATTATTTTTTAGATTAGCTTTAGTATCAGCAGCATAATAATTTTTTGATTTAGCTACATAAACAGTACCTTGATGGTTTTTAACAGAATAGATATTACTTCCTGCTTTATCTAAAGTATTTTGCGAAAAATCAGAGTAATAACTTCCATCATACTTCGCACTAGCCACGGTTGTTAATGTGAATCCTACTATAGCTATTGCAAATATTAATAGCACTAATATTTTTTTAATATTCAAGTTTTTCACCTTTTTTTCAATGTTATTATTAATTTATAAAAGTGGATTATTTAATAGTTGTTATTTAATCCTTGTTTTCTATACTATTTGTTGATTATTGTTTAACAGTAGAACATTAGGAATTTTTTATTTAATTTTAATTTTTTAAATTTTACATTTTTTAAACCAATAAAATAATTAATTTTCAGTAGCTAAAAAGGTACACGATTTTTACAAGTTTTTTATAAAGAAAAACTTTAAATCTTTTAAACGATTTAATTAATCTTATAAAACATTTACTAATTATATGAAAATTCTAATTTTATTGATTTTTTAGTTATGGTAAAAGACATTTGATTTCGAAATGATAATTATTTTAAAAATTATTTTAAAAAGAATTTAATTCAATTAAAATCCAATTTCAAAATGTTTTTAAAATTTATTATTTTTAAAAGTTCTGTCGATTACTATAACTTAAGTAAATTTTATAAAAGAAATTAAATTGATTCATAATCATTATAACGGCAATACTATGTCAAAATTAAATAGAAAAAAACTTGAACGAAAATTGCAAAAGTATTTGAAAGATAATAAGATTGAAAATGCACTTAAAACTGCTAATCGATTATCGAAAATGTTTCCAGATGAAGCAGATTATCTTTTAACTAAGGCAAATTGTTTTGAAATTTTAGAAAAATATGAAGAAGCAGCAAAAGAATACAAAGCTGCTTTGAAAGTTTTAGGTAAAGAGGATATAGAGGATTATATCTCCGTATCTATGGACTTAGCTGAAATAAACATGTTTGAAGATGTTTTAGATGTTATTGAAGAAGGCTTAAAAATAGAACCAAATCATCAATTTTTGGTAGTGAATAAAGCAAATGCTTTAATTAATTTAAATAGAATAGATGAAGCTTTTGAATATATTGATGATACTTCAAAGACAAGTAATCATTGGAAAGAGTTACTTATTATAAAAGCGGATTTAGAGATTGAATTTGGAAATGATGAGAAAGCTATTCAAGTTTGTGATGAAATCTTAGAGAAAGAATTTGATATAGATATTTTGGGTAAAAAAGTTAGGATATTTTCAGACTTAGGCTTATTTGAGGATGCTGAAGAACTAATAAATCCTCTGCTTCATGATGAAGAATATAAAGGCTGGGCAGTATCTGAAAAAGCAATTTTATATATGGTTAATGATAATGAAGAAAAAGCATTACTGTTGTTAGATGATTTTCTTAAGGAAAATCCAGATGATCCTAATGGGAATATGACAAAAGCTAAGATTCTTCTAGATAATGAAAGTTATGATGAATCAGAAAAATACTTTAGGAAAGCTATTGAAGGTGATGATTATGAAGATGAGGAAATTATGGGGAGTTTGCTTATAGCTACTTTGTTTTCTGAAGCTGGAAATGATGAACGTGCATTAGAACTTCTGGATTCGATTCCTGAAGATTCTCCAGATCATGATTTGGCTCAACTTATTAAATATAGTATTTATAAAGAAATAGATGAAGAGGAAGAAAACTTAAATGATGAAAATAAGATAAAAGAATATTTTGCAAATGATCCTAGAATGCATTTAGAAAGAGGTGAATTTCAAGGTACAGAAGCTTATGATTTAATCGCCAAGGCATGGGGAGATGATAATCCGAGAAAAAGCAGACAATTAGCTAAAAAAGCTATTAAAGTGGATAAATATGCCATTGATGCATATAATGTTCTTGCATATCATACACTAAATGATGATTTGAGAAAAGAATATTTTAAAACAGCTATTGATTTATTCTATGAAACACATGATGAAGAGTATTTTGATACATATACAGGGTATTTTTGGGGTTATGTAGAAACTAGACCATTTATGAGAGCTTTGCAAGGATATGCTGATGTTTCCCATGGTTTAGGAGATTATAAAAAAGCTGCTGATTATTATGGATACATGCTTGAACTTAATCCAGGAGATAATCAAGGTGTAAGATATTCTTTTATAAATGTTTTATTTGTTTTAAATAGGTTAGATGAAGTATTAGAATTGTTTGAAGAATATGATGATGAATATAGTGCACATTTTCTTTTTAGCAAATTGTTGTTAGCTATAAAATCAGAGGAAGATGAGGAATCCATTAAAAAACTTTATTTTGAAGCAATTGAATCAAACAAATATGTTGTTCCATTTTTACTTGGTAAAAAACGATTGCCTTCAAAAATGCCAGGATTTTATTCTCCAGGAGATTCTTCCGAAGCTATTGATTACTATAATGGTGCAGTAAATTCGTGGGAATTTGATAAATCAGCTTTAGATATTTTAGAATATTTAGATGTAAAATATCGGGTGAAAAATAGTTGAGATAATCATGTGAGATGCTTTTTTTAAAAAAAGCCTATGATATTATTTCCTCTGATATGGCACTGTAAAAATCAACGGGTTTGACTCTCTGAAAATTTGCAGAAGATTTTTGTTTAGTTAAATTCAACAATTTTTTCCCAGTTTTCTGATACTTGAAACCCGTTAAAATTCACACAGCCAGAAAAGCTAGTAGAATATAATAAAATCAAGGAGTCATAATATTTACTAATGGAACAATTTTACTTCCAAAAGACAAATGGAGGGGATATTTAAAACATGAAAAAATCACATTTTTTATTACTGACTATGGAAAGCTATCAAAAAACTTAGATAAACTAAAAAGAAAACTTGAAATGGAAAAAATCCTTTATAAAATCATAAAAACTGATCAATGGTCACCATGTACAATTAAAAAACATCGAAGATTAGATGAAGAACTAGAAGAGATTTATTTTCAATGTTGTGATAAGAATTTAATCACTTTGTTAAATAATAAACTCTATAAATGTCCTTTTATAGCTAATTCAACTAATTTAAATATGGTAGATATAGCTAAGATGATTTTATCAACTTACCTTCTTTAAAAGAAAAGGATAAAAGAGAATCAAAAAAGATTATCCAAGATTTTTTATAGCTGTGATTATTGTTTAGGAAGACTTTATGATGGAGAAAAGATTGAAACAGCTGTACAATTAAAATGAACTATAAACAACAATTAATAACAACTTTAAATTCAATTAAAAAGTTAAACATCATTCATTGAATGAAATCTAGAATCTTTTTCTGCTTCTTTTATACAGTTTACTAAAGTGCCTTTTTCCATAACAATCCATTGGTCATTATGTCTTTGCCAGTCTAATGTGCAATTAGTGTACTCTTTGTTGAATAAGGTTATTCTAGCATATTTTTCTTCAATCTTATCTCCTGTTTTTAGATCATTTATAAAAGGACCTTCTCCTTTTAATTCCCATTCACTAATAAGATAGATTCTACCAGCACGAATATCAATACGAATTATGTCTTTTTTAAGTTTAGTGGTTTTAGCTATTTCTTCATTAACAATATCTAATAATTCTTTTTTATCTTTTTTATCAAGTTTAACTGGTTTAGGTGCTGCTTTATATAAATATCGAGTATTTTTAGCCATATTATCCCAAATTTTATTATTTTTGTAAATATATTTTATTTTCATTGATATATGTTTTATTATAATTATGTATATAAAAATGATTTTAAGAAAATATAAATTATTGTTTTTTTTAATTAATTAAGTATAAATCATTCTTTTAAATTAATAAAATAAATATAAAAATTTTTAAAATTATCATTCTTAAACCTTTATTTCTAGCTAATTTAAAAAAGAAGTTTTTAAAATTATCATTGCTTAAAATTTTATTTTTAGCTAATTTAAAAAGGAAGTTTTTAAAATTATCATTGTTTTAAACTTTATTTCTAGCTAATTTAAAAAAGTTTATCAAATATTCTTCTTTTTTCATTATTTTCAGATTCTTCTATTATTGTTTCTTTAATTATTAAAGCGGATCCATAACATCTTTCATCTTCTGCTTCTAAGGATTTGTCAAGATACTTCAGTACTTCTTCTAAATTACCACCTGTTCGATACAAATTAAGTCCTTTAATCATTAATGCATATGCCATATTAGGTTTAACTTCTAAAACTTCATCAATTAATTCCATTCCTTTTTCAATGTTTCCATTTGCTATTATACCTTGAGCTTTATCCACCAATGCCCAATATTTTCTTATATTATTTTTGATTCTAAACTCCAGTATTTTTTCAAGTTCTTCATCTCTTTCCAATTGTATTAATGCATAAGTTTTCTTTGTATTACCATTCCAATCATAAGGATCTTCTTTTAAAATTTCATCACAAACTTCAATAGTTTTTTCAAAATCCCCCATTCTAGAATATCTTTCAGCTTTCATCATATAAAGATCTTTCCAATTAGAATTGCTTTTTGGGTATTTATCTATAAAATCAATAGCATTATCTAATTCCGTCAATTCAAGTAAAACAGAATTTAAATCTACAAATTTTTCATTTTCAAATTCTTGATGAAACCTGTGATAAATTTCACTAGACTTGTCATAAATTCTCATATCTATTAAAACAGAAGCCATTTTTATAAATACATCATCTCAGGAAATTTCTTAATGATTTCTTCAGATAGCTGTAAAACATCTTCTTCTTTTCCTAAATAAAACAATGAAAAAAGTTTAAGCATAAATGCTTCGTTTTCTTCAGGAAATGATTTTATTATTTTATTTGCAATACTAACAGATTTAGCATAATTATCATTATCATAATTTTTTTCAAGCCTTTTTAATAGCTTTTCTTTAGTTTTATTTGACATAAGAACCATTTCACATATTTTAAAACTTTTAGATAATATTCTTTATAATGTCTTTTATTTTTATCATATATGTTTCCAATTTAATATAAATTATGAAAATTATTTTAAAAAAAAGAAGACCATTTAGGGAAATTTTTCAATGAAAGAGTGCTTGAAAACATATTTTCCAAAGCTATTAATAGTTTCAAGGTCATAAGAAGTAAACTTTTGGCACGATGAAGTTTAGTTGTTAAAATATGTTTTTTAAAAAAGTTTTTGTGCGAGAGAAATATGTTCAAATGAAGAATAATTATGATATATTTTTCTTGTTTAAGATATATATTTCTCATTTGCATTTTCAGATAAAAATAGCTAAAAATTTGAGGATTTTTTTGATTTTAAAGTAATCATGATTTTTCATTGATTTGTTAATCTTTTTTTTTATTTATATAGCTATTAAACTAAATTGTTTAATTAGTTTATTTACTAATATAATTATAATTGAGGATATTAAACAGTTTTGTAATTAAAATCTATTTGCTAAAAAAATATTTTTAGTAATTGTTTACATAAATATAAAATAAATATCACTATAATGTAATGAATAAAAAAAATGCATGAATTGCCTAGAAGCAAAATATTTTTAAAATGAGTGAAACTATGAAATGGAAAAAAGTGACAATTTTTATCAGCAGTACATTTAATGACATGCACTCAGAAAGAGACTACTTAGTGAAAAATGTCTTTCCAGAGCTACGAGAATGGTGTGAAGAAAGAAAAATACATTTGGTTGATGTTGACCTACGTTGGGGAGTTACAAAGGAAGATACAGAAAATAAAAACACAGTAGGTACTTGTTTAAAAAATATTGATAAAAGCCGTCCATTTTTCCTATGCTTTTTAGGACAAAGAAGAGGATGGGTTCCTCCAGAAATAAGTGAAGAAACTAAAGCTACTTATCCTCAACTTGAGGGAAGAATGGAGGATAAATCAGTAACAGAAATAGAAATTGAACATGCACTACTAGAACCTATGTATAGAAAGGTAATTGAAAATGATGAAGAAAAAGATATTCAGTGTGAATCAGCTAAACACACCTTATTTTTCTTCAGAGATGATGATTATCTCAATAATTTAAGTGAAGCTCAAAAAAATATCTACACCAATGAAGGTGAAAGGCACAATAAAGATTATTGTTTAAAGAACCTTAATCCTGATGAAAGAGTTCAACATGCAGACTCTAAATTAAAAGAATTTAAACAAAGAATTCTTGATGAAGAAGAAAAAGATTTCATAATCAACCAATATAAAGGAACCTGGAACAAAGAATATGTAGTTCCTGAACTACTTCACATGAAAGATGAAGTAGCTAAAGGTGGATTTTCATATTTTGAAATTAAAGATAAATCATTAAAGGAAACCATATTATGTCAGCTAAAAGAAGAAATTGAAAAAAAGTTTGATAATCAGTATGGTGAAGGTTATTTAGATAAAAGAAAGATGGTAAAATCTGATGGATTAGAAAAAGAATTATCTCAACAAGACCTATTTAAAGAAATCAACACCCAAGGATTCATAAAAAGAGAAAAAAGCTTTCAAGAATTAAATAGCTATTTAAAAAATGATAAAAATGGACTATGTCTTTTAACAGCTAAGGCGGGGATTGGAAAAACCATGCTACTTGCCAACTACATCAGCACTTTAGAAGAACAAATAGAAAACAAATATATAAATGATTTAAATGTATATTACAGATTTGCAGGTGTATCAGATAAAAGCGGACAACAATACGATGTCTGGAGAACCCTAATAGAAGAAATAGCTATAAACCTACCTGAAGATAAAAATGATTTAGACGACTGGATACCTGACTTTGAAAAACTAAAAGGAAATATAAATGATGTTTTAGAAGCTATAGCTAATAAAAATCAAGACAAACAAACATTAATCATTATTGATGGAATCAATCAATTAGATAATGGTTTAGATATGATTCATTGGTTAGGAAATAACTTACCAGAGAATTTAAAAATTATATTAAGTTTTAAAGAAGATGATACAGAAGAAAATCAAAAGTTAGTGGATAATATAGATATGGATGAAAATTATTCTCATATAACCATTGATGAGCTAAAAAAACCAGAAGATAAAAAAGATATTATCAATGAATACTTAAAACAATTCCTTAAAAAGTTAAATGATGATGATATTGAAACTATAATAAATTCACCAGGATCTGAAAACCCTCTATTTTTAAAGATACTTTTGAGTGAACTAAGAGTTCATGGTCAATTTGATACTATAGAAGAAAAAATAGCTCAATATCATGATACTCCTCAGGAAGCATTTAAAACAGTTTTAAACAGATTAGAAAATGAATATTTATATACAAAAATAGATATAAGTTCCAAAGAAATTACAGAGCTAATCTTTGGATTAATAGCTAATGCCCGATATGGTCTATCAGAAGAAGAACTAATCGATTGTATTAACATACATAAAGAAAATGAAAACCAAATACCCTTTGAAATTGAAGATGAAAAAGAGGAATTAAAACAAACAATTAGGTTGTATTTAAGACAAGTAAAACCATTTATGAAAGTTACTGAAAAAAGACATGATTTCTTCTATGAAGCTTTCCAAATAGCTACAGAAGAAAAATACAATGACGGAGAACATTTCAATAAAGAATATTATAATAGTCTTCTTGCAGACTACTTCCAATTAAAAACAGACCCAGAAGAAAATTACACTTTCAAAGGAAGAAATTCACGGAATTTCAATGAACTACCATACCATTTAGCTAAATCAGATCAAATAGCTATTTTAGAAGAAATACTCAGTAAATACATTTGGATAAAAAACAAATCAGAATTAAACAATATATTTAATACAATCGATGATTATAAATATATTAATATTGAAAGTAAAGAAAATTATCATTTAAAAATGATAAAAAACACTTTATCCATGTCTTCACATATTCTTAAAGATAATATTAAAGAATTACCTACACAACTATGGGGAAGATTAAAGACAAATGAAAATCCAAAAATTCAAGAAGAACTATTAACTGAAATAGAAAAACATACTAATTATCCATGGCTCAAACCACACCACCTAATACAAACACCAGAAGGACCACTACAAAAAACACTAACACACACAAGTGAGGTGATGAGTGTGTGTTTTTCTCCTGATGGTAAGTATATTGCTTCAGGATCATGGGATAAGACGGTTCGTGTTTGGAACCGTGAAAGACCTGAGGAAAGTCCTAGGATACTAACGGGACACACAAGTTATGTGAGTAGTGTGTGTTTTTCCCCTGATGGTAAGTATATTGCTTCAGGATCACAATATCCTGATAATACTGTTCGTGTTTGGAACCGTGAAAAACCTGAGGAAAGTCCTAGGATACTAAGGGGACACACAGAACGTGTGTGGAGTGTGTGTTTTTCTCCTGATGGTAAGTATATTGCTTCAGGATCAAGTGATAAGACGGTTCGTGTTTGGAACTGTGAAAGTCCTGATGAAAGTCCCAGGATACTATGGCAACGCATAGGTTCTGTGTGTGTGTTTTTCTCCTGATGGTAAGTATATTGCTTCAGGATCAAGGGATGTGACGGTTCATGTTTGGAACCTGGAAACCCCTGAGGAAAGTCCCAGGATACTAAAAGGACACACAGAACGTGTGCTTAGTGTGTGTTTTTCTCCTGATGGTAAGTATATTGCTTCAGGATCAGATGATAAGACGGTTCGTGTTTGGAACTGTGAAAGACCTGATGAAAGTCCCAGGATACTAAATGGACACACAAGTCCTGTGAGGAGTGTGTGTTTTTCCCTTGATGGTAAGTATATTGCTTCAGGATCAGAGGATAAGACGGTTCGTGTTCGGAACCGTGAAAGTCCTGATGAAAGTCCACGGATACTAAAAGGACGCATAAGTCCTGTGAATAGTGTGTGTTTTTCTCCTGATGGTAAGTATATTGCTTCAGGATCAGATGATGGTAGAGTTCGTGTTTGGAACCGTGAAAGACCTGATGAAAGTCCCAAGATACTAGGACTCATAAGTCATGTGGAGAGTGTGTGTTTTTCTCCTGATGGTAAATATATTGCTTCAGGATCATATGATAAGACGGTTCGTGTTTGGAACCGTGAAAGACCTGATGAAAGTCCACGGATACTAAAAGGACACACAAGTCCTGTGTATAGTGTGTGTTTTTCTCCTGATGGTAAATATATTGCTTCAGGATCAAGGGATAAGACGGTTCGTGTTTGGAACCGTGAAAGACCTGATGAAAGTCCACGGATACTAAAAGGACACACAAGTCCTGTGTATAGTGTGTGTTTTTCTCCTGATGGTAAATATATTGCTTCAGGATCAGGTGATGATAGTGTTCGTGTTTGGAACCATGAAAGACCTGATGAAAGATGCTGGAGTTATAGAATATTCATAAGGGTCTTTAGAAAGGTTTGGAACCGTGAAAGACCTGATGAAAGTCCACGGATACTAAAAGGACACACACTTCCTGTGGAGAGTGTGTGTTTTTCTCCTGATGGTAAGTATATTGCTTCAGGATCATATGATAAGACGGTTCGTGTTTGGAACCTTGAAAAACCTAATGAAAGTCCACGGATACTAAAGGGACACACAGATCATGTGAATAGTGTGTGTTTTTCCCCTGATGGTAAATATATCGCCTCAGGATCAAGGGATAAGACGGTTCGTGTTTGGAACCGTGAAAAACCTAATGAAAGTCCACGTGTACTAAAGGGACACACATATTATGTGTATACTACAGTGTATATAGTGTATAAATCTTTCTCCTACATACTAAAGGGACACACATTTTATGTGTATAATGTGTGTTTTTCCCCTGATGGTAAATATATTGCCTCAGGATCAGAGGATAATACTGTTCATGTTTGGAATCTAGAAACAAATGAAAAAAAACAAAATCCCATAATACTGTTAAACACAGAAGAAGAGATATGGTCCTGTGATTTTTCAAAAAACAATCAACAAATAACAGCAGGAGGAGATTCAGGTCAAATATTGCTTTATTCAATTGAAAACTTAAAAAAGGGAATAGCTATTGCAACAGCTCTTCGAGATGAAGATAACAATCTTAGCATTAGATGTAGCTATTGTGCTAAAAATATTCATACTATAAAAGAAGAAGATTTAGGAACCACTATTAAATGCCCTCATTGCAAGAAAAAATTAAAAGTTAATGAATTCACTAATGAATTCACTATTGATCCTCTAATAATCTTTCCAAGAAACAATGAAGAATTATTAATTTATAAAAAACAAAGATTAAATCGTGACCCTACCAGCTATTCCTTTTGGACAAAATTTCGTGAATTTAATAAAATGGCAAAAATTTTAAGAAACTTAGGAATAATAGCTATTATCACAGGTATTGGACTAATCCCACAATTGCATAATAATATAAACCAAATCTTTGGAATTATAGCTTTTTTCATAGCA
>WRMT01000054.1 GCA_009777005.1 Methanobrevibacter sp.
ACAACGAAATATTTTGCATATCATTGTCTAACTTCGGGTTTTTTTAAAAAAAAAAAAAAAACAAATTTTTTTTTTTGATATTTTTTTTTTTTTTTTTTTTTTTTTTTTTTTTTTTTTTTTTTTTTTTTTTTTTTTGGAAATTTTTTTTTTTTTTTTTTTTTTTTTTTTTTTTTTTATTTTAATAACTTTTTTCAAAAAAAAAATATAGTAAGATATAAAATTTTGATAGCATCAAATTATTTATTAATTCTTTTTAATTTTAATTATTATTTATTTTAATTCTTGTTTTAAGTTTTAATTATATTTCATTTCATTCTAATTATTTTTAAATATAAACAATTATTATTAATTATTTTAGAACATTTATCTGCAATGTCTATTAAATTATAGATATGTTTATATATTATGAAACAAATAATTTTCAGTATAAGCATAAGGATATTTAATATGTTTATTATCATGCTTTAGAAAAAATCAAGTTTTTATAATTTATTATAAAATATCATTCGGCTTGATTTTTCAAAATAGCTATAAATAACTATTTATTTATTATTTTAACAGTTAAAAATCTTTTGAGTGTTAATTGGTAACTGAGCATGAAAAAAATAAATTTGAGAGAATTGAGAGAAATTGGGAGAAAGTGATAAAAAGGTTAGGAAAAATAAGAAATGAACAATATATTAAAAATTTCTCAAAATAACATTAAAACTCTTATAGATATTAACAACGGGAATAAAGCTAATTTTAGAGAGAATTGCTTCTTTAAATCCGTTCAAATTCATACATATAATAAAAGATTAAATAATGTTAGTAGAAACAGCACGGAAGCTGGTTACTCTTTTTATACAATAGCTAATGCTTTGGCTAAATTTGTAAAAAGAAGATTGAATACTAATTATTTTAGTTCTCATTCTTTAGCTAATTTCTATAATCATTCTTTAACTAATTTTTATAACTATTTTTTAGCTAATTTTAATTATCATAGTTTTGCTAATTTTTATAACTATTTTTTAGCTAATTTTAATTATCATAGTTTTGCTAATTTTTATAACTATTTTTTAGCTAATTTATGTAACCATTATTTTGCTAATTTTAATTTCCCTAATTGTATTAAATCTAATACTTTTGATTTCTTATACACTAATTTTTTAGTCAGTTTTTTTAAATTTAACATTCACTCTAAATATATTTATTTAGGTCCTGATTTTTTAGTCAGTTTTTTTAAATTTAACATTCATTCTCATCTTAAAAATAATTATGATTATTATATTATTTTCTATAATTTTTCTATTGTAAAAGATATTGTAGAAAATATTGTGGAATATTTTGTAAAAAATATTACTAATTTTAATTACTGGGCTTTTTATAATAATCATTTTTGTAAAAATAATAGATGTTTAAATATAAGTTTCAAAGATTATACTAAAAAATTTAATTCGTTTTATTTTAATCATAATTATCATTACAACTATTTCATTAAATACAGTACTTTTTTTAATAGATTTTACTTAATGTTAGCATTGGTTTATCAAACCATTAGCTATTCATTTAATAAAATTATTTCTATTTATAATACTTGTATTTTTACTCGTTTTAATAATAATCGGCTTTTTAAAGTTTATTTTAATAGTTTTCTCTTTGCTGATTATGGATATCCTAACAGGAGAGTGCTTTAATATCTTAGAAGAATTTAATAGAATTTAATAATGGAATAACATTTGATCTATCATTAAGTTTGATACTTTAAAAGTTATTTCTTTGTCCTTACAACTAATTATAATTTTTATACTCTTTATAATTGTTGTAAAATTGATAAAATATACAAAACACATGTTTCAAGAGGTAATAATTAAAAAAAATAATTTTTTACAATAAATAGCTAAAAAAACATAATTAATTTCATAAATTTTAGATATTTTTAAAAATATTTATTAAAATATTTTTCGATTATAAAATATTAGTTTAATAATGTTTTCAAAGTGTTTTTGAATAAAAAATATCATTATAATGTTTTTATTGTGTTTTTAAATTTTAAATATCATTTATAATGTTTTTTTAGTGTTTTTAAATTTTAATTATTTATAAATAATGTTTTTATTTAAAAAATATATTTTTTTCAAATTATCAAAAATTTTTAAATTATGGGATGTGAAAAATTCGTTAAAAATGAAGGAGGGAAGAAAATGAAAATTCTTAAAAAATTATCAATATTTACTTTAATTTTTCTTTGTTTTCTAATTTTTGGTTTGCAAACTAGCTTTGCAGCTAATCATACTATTAATAATGAAACTTTAGGTGGTATTAATGGTACATTAGCTAATGATAGTGTAGCTAATGATGATATTATCATATTAAATCCTGGAAACTATTCAGGAACCAATAATACTGGAATAACTATTAATAAGAATGTGACAATCCAAGGAAATGGTTCGATGCATAATGTAATTTTAGATGCTGGAGGACTAAGAAGGATATTTACAATAGCAGATAACATTGATGTCACATTTATAAATATTACATTTTTAAATGGAAATGCATATAATGGTGGTGCAGTTTATAATGAATATGAAAATTCTAATATGACATTCATAAACTGTGTTTTCACTAATAATACTGGAGTAAATTATGGTGGTGCAATCTACAATAGTGGTAATGGTTTTAATATAGCTTATTCTACTTTTACAGATAATATTGGAACATATAGGGGTGGTGCCATTTATAATGAAGGTGATGGTTTTAATATTAGTCACTCTATTTTTAATAATAATCATGCAATAGATGGAAGTGGTGGTGCAATCTATTTTGAAGGAGGTAATGGTTTTTTCCTAGATAATTCTAGTTTTACAGGTAATACTGCATATAGTACTGGTGGTGCAATTTATAATAGTCATGGTAATAATTTTACTATAATTAATTCTATTTTTGCAGATAATGCTGCTCTTACTGGTGGTTCTATCCTCAATGGTGGAGATGGATTTACTATAAATAACTCTGTTTTTAATAATAATTCTGCAACTCTAAATAGTATAGATACTGGTGGAGGTGCAATACATAATTGGGGGAATGGTTTTTCTATTAGTAACTCTAATTTCACAGCTAATACTGCAGCATCTCGTGGTGGTTCAATTTATAATAATGGAGGAAATGGTGGTGATGGCTATGGTTTTTCTATAATTAACTCTAGCTTCACAGCTAATACTGGAACAAGAGGTGGTGTAATCTATAATTATTATGCTGGTGGTTTCAATATATCTAACTCTAACTTCACTGAAAACATTGCAGATTTTGGTGGTGTAATTTTCAATGATTTTGGAGATGGTTTTAGTGTAAATAATGCTATTTTCACAGCTAATACTGCAATTAATGGTAGTGCAATATATGCTGCTGTTATGGATAGGGAAATGGGTGCTAGTTTTAGTGTAGTTAATTCTACTTTTAATCATAACAATGCTACTGGTAGTGGTGGTGCAATATATAATACTGCTAGAAATTCTTTTGATTCTTCTTTTAACTTTAATGTAGTCAATTCTACTTTCAACCATAACACTGCAACTTTAAATGGTGGTGCAATCTATAATATTTTGCCTTCAAATTTTGGTGGTGTTTTTAACTTTAATCTCTTTGGTTCTACTTTTAATAACAATACTGGAGTAAATGGAGGTGCAATTTACAATAATGCATCTACTTTCAATGTAGCTAACTCAAATTTTACAAATAATCGGGTAACTGGCTTTGGTGGAGGTATTTATAATGCTGCTAATATGTCAGTTTCTGGTAATATAATGAATAATAATAGTGCTAGTTTAGGTCACACGATTTATAACACAGGAAATATAAGTGTTTTAAATTTAACTTTTATGAATAATTCTACTTACATTGTTGGAGTTAATCAAAATATCAATTTATTTGCTTATTTAACAGATGATATGGGTAATCAAGTAACTGGTCAAAATATTACTTTCAGGGTTAATGGAACAGCAATTGGATCTGCAAGTTCTGTAGAAGGATATGCAAACATAAGCTACATTAGTCCTAACTCAACAACTTTAGTTCCAGTAACTGGTAATTATGATGGTCATGGAACTTATCCAATAAATACTTTTAATGGTGGATTACAAATCATGTCAGTTCCAACTATTGTTAATGGTTCTGGTGTGAATGGTTCTAATTCTATTATTCTTAGTGTGGATGTTGATGGAACTTATTATGTTCTTATTAATTATGGAAGTACAAATGTTTTCACTGGTCTTGTTTTATTTAATAGTGGTTTAGCTACTGTTGCTTTACCTTATGCTCTTGATAGTACTAACACATATGTTGTAAGTATTTATGAAAATAGTTCTTCAGTTACTCCTTATGCTACTGGTAATATTATAGTTAATCTAGCTAATAATACATTTAGTATGAATAATACAACTATAGGTGGTATTAAAGGCATGTTAGCTGAAATCAATATAGGTACTCATGGAACTATTCTTTTAAATCCTGGAACTTACACTGGAGAAAATAATACAGGATTAATCATTGATAAAAATGTTACAATTATTGGAAATGGTCCTGCAGCTAGTGTGATTATAGATGCTGAGAACTTAAGAAGAATATTTACAATTGCAGATAAAATCACTGTCACATTTATAAATATCACATTTATAAATGGAAATGATAGTTCCGTTGGAGGAGCAATTTTTAATAACTTTTCAGATTCTACAATTTCAGTAATAAATTCTACTTTCTCAAATAATAGGGCATCCAATGGCGGAGCAATTGCAAATAGTGGTAATAATTTCACTGTAATTAATTCTCTTTTCAATAATAACTATGGGTCATACGGTATTGCCATTTACAATACTGGTGGTGGTTTTACTGTAGCTAATTCTACTTTCAATAACAACAATGGATCATCATCATTTTCGGATGGCACAATCCGAAATATGGGTAATGATTTCACGGTAATTAATTCTACCTTCAACAATAACAGAGCATACCAGGGTGGTGCAATCTATAATTTTGGTGGCAATGGTCTTACTGTAGTTAATTCTATTTTTAACAATAACGCTGCTACAGATGGTGGTGCCATCTATAGTAATATTGGTGATAACTTCACTGTAGTCAATTCTACTTTCACTAACAACAATGCTACTTATGGTGGCGCAATCCTTAATAATGGTAATGATTTTACTATTCTTGATTCGTTTTTCAATGATAACACTGCATCTTTTGCTGGTGCTGTTTATACTAATGCTGGAAACTCTACTATTGAAAATTCAACTTTCAACAACAACTTTGCATCTAATGATGGTGGTGTAATATACAATATTGCTGCAATTTTAACTATAACTAATTCTACTTTCACTGATAACATTGCAAATCGTAGAGGTGGTGTAATATACAATACTGCTTTAAATAATGCTTCAAATTTTACTATAGCTAATTCTATTTTCAATAACAATACTGCAAATGGGAATGGTGGTGCAATCTTCAATAGAGGTGGAGGTTTTATTCTAGCTAATTCTACTTTCAATAATAACACAGTAATCAACAGTGATGGTAACAATAGTAGTGGGGGTGCAATATTTAATACTGCAAGTGATTTCAATATAGTTAACTCTAATTTTACAAATAATTCTGTTAATACTTTGAATGGTACTATTTCTTTTGGTGGTGTTATTTCTAATGAAGGAGATAATTTTACTGTAGTTAATTCTATTTTCACTAACAATAATGCTAGTAATGGTGGAGCAATATTTAATACTGGAGAAAATTTCACTATAAGTAACTCTAGTTTCACTAGTAACACTGCAACTAATGGCGGTGCAATTAACAATAATGCTACTAACTTTGTCATAGCTAACTCTAATTTTATAAATAACACGGCAAGTAGTTTTGGTGGTGCAATCCAGAATACTAATGACTTCACTGTAATTAATTCTATTTTCGATAATAACACAGCAAATTTTGGTGGTGTTATCTACATTGGGGGTGGCTATTACAGTATTATAGCTAATTCTACTTTTAATAATAACACAGCTAATACTTTTGGTGGTGTAATCTTCAATGTTGGCAGTCCTTATTTTACTGTAGCTAATTCTACTTTCAATAATAATGTCGCTGATAGTAATGGTGGTGTAATCTACAATTATGGTTCTAACTTTACTGTAGCTAATTCTACTTTCAATCATAACCGTGCAGGTACTGGTGGTGTAATCTACAATAATAATGCTAATAACTTCACTATAGATAATTCTATTTTCTACAATAATTCTGCAAACAATGGTGGTGGTGTAATCTACAATACTGGGGATGTTTTCACTGTAGCTAATTCTATTTTTAACAATAATTCTGCAAGATCTTATGGTGGTGTAATCTATAATTCTTGGGGTAATGATTTTACTGTAGTTGATTCTATTTTCAATAATAATTCTGCAATATCTAGTGGTGGTGCAATCTACAGTAGCTATAGTTATAATGTTACTGTAGTTGGTTCTACTTTCATTGATAATACTGCAGGTGATTTTGGTGGTGCTATTTATAATGGTGGTAATCTATTAGTTTCTTCTAATACAATGTCTGCTAACAGTGCTAATTTAGGTGAAATGATTTATAACATTGGTAATATGAGTGTTTTAAATTTAACTTTCCTTAATAATTCTACCCATACTGTTGGACAAAATCAGAATATTACTTTGTTTGCCTATTTAACTGATGATATGGGTAATCCTGTTACTGGTCAAAATATTTCATTTTTTGTTAATGGAACACTGATTGGATCTGTGGAGTCTATTGAAGGATATGCTAATATAAGTTATTTAACACCTAATTCAGCAGCTTTGCTTCTTGTTACTGGTAATTACTCTGGGCATGATTCTTATCCAATAAACACTTTAAATGGCGGATTAGAAATCATGGCGGTTCCTACAATTGTTAATGGTTCTGGTTTTAATGGTTCAAGTTCTGTTAATCTTAATGTTGATGTTGATGGAACTTATTATGTTCTAATTAATTATGGAAGTACAAATGTTTTCACTGCTTTTGTTTTATTTAATAGTGGTTTAACTACTGTTACTTTATCTTATGCTCTTGATAGTACTAACACATATGTTGTAAGTATTTATGATAATAGTTCTTTAGCTACTCTATATGCTACTGGTAATATTCTAGTTAATCTAGCTAATTATACATTTAGTATGAATAATACAACTATAGGTGGTATTAAAGGCATGCTAGCTGAAATCGATATAGGTGTCCATGGAACTATTCTTTTAGATCCTGGAATGTATACTGGCGAAAATAATACGGGATTAATCATTGATAAAAATGTTACAATTATTGGAAATGGTCCAGCAGCTAGTGTAGTTATAAATGCCGAGAATTTAAGAAGAATATTTGCAATTGCAGATAATGTTACTGTTACATTTGTAAATATCACATTTATAAATGGAAATACTACAGTTAGTGGTGGTGCAATCTATAATAATTATTCTGATTCTATCGTTTCAGTAATAAATTGTATTTTCTCCAACAATACTGCAACTCGTTTAGGTGGTGCAATCTTTAATGATGGTAGTGATAATTTTAGAGTAGTTAATTCTTCTTTTAGTGGTAACATTGCAGATGGTGGCGGTGCAATTTTTAATAGATTTTCTAATAATTTTAGCATTGTTAATTCTCTTTTCACAAATAATTATGCAGAAACTGGTGGTGCAATTCAGAATACTTTTGGTGATGATTTTACTATAATTAATTCTACATTCACTAACAATTCTGCAGATTTTGGTGGTGTTATCCTAAATCAAATGTCTGATGGGCTTAGTATAGTTAATTCTATTTTCACCAATAACTTTGCAGATGTTTATGGTGGTGCAATCTACATTCTAGATGGTAATAACTTAATTTTAGCTAATTCTATTTTTACAAATAATGAAGCGGGTGAAAGTGGTGGTGCTATCTATAATGCTTATAGCATTAACTTTAATGTAGATAATTCAACTTTCATAAATAATACTGCAGTTAATGGTTCTGCTGGTGCAATCTATAGTCATGGTGATAACTTTACCTTAACTAACTCTGTCCTTATTAATAATACTGCAGGTGCTTTTGGTGGTGCTATTTATAATGGTGGCAATATGATTGTTTCAGCTAATACAATGATTGGTAACAGTGCTAATTTAGGTGGAATGATTTATAATATTGGTAATATGGGTGTTTTAAATTTAACTTTCCTTAATAATTCTAGCTCTATTGTTGGACAAAATCAGAATATTACTTTGTTTGCTTATTTAACTGATGATATGGGTAATCCTGTTTCTGGTCAAAATATTTCATTTTTTGTTAATGGAACACTGATTGGATCTGTGGAGTCTGTTGAAGGATATGCTAATATAAGTTACTTAACACCTAATTCAGCAACTTTGATTCCTGTTACAGGTAATTACACTGGTCATGAATCTTATCCAATAAACACTTTAAATGGGGAATTAGAAATCATGGCGGTTCCTACAGTTGTTAATGGTTCTGGCTTAAATGGCTCAAGTTCTGTTAATCTTAGTGTTAATGTTGATGGAACTTATTATGTTCTTATTAATCATGGAAGTACAAACGTCTTTACTGGATTTGTCTTATTTAATGGTGGATTAGCTACTGTTAATCTGTCTTATGCTCTTGATAGTACTAACACATATACTGTAAGTATTTATGAAAATAGTTCTTCAGCTATTCCTTATACTACAGGCATTGTACTAGTGTATCTAGCTAATGCTATCCATATTATTAATCCTTCTAGTTATGGTGGTATTAGGGGCATGTTAGCTGATGTTAATGTACGTCATGGAGATACCATTGTTTTAACTCCTGGAATTTACACGGGAATCAATAATACTGGAATACTCATTGATAAAAATGTGACTATTTTAGGAAATGGTCCGGCATCTAGTGTAATCATAGATGCAGAAAGGTTAAGAGAAATATTTTCTATTGCTCCTAACACAAATGTTACATTTATAAATATTACATTTACAAATGGAAATACTACTTCTAGTGGTGGTGCAATCTATAATAACTATTCTGATTCTATCGTTTCAGTTATAAACTGTATTTTCTCCAACAATACTGCAACTCGTTTAGGTGGTGCAATCTTTAATGATGGTAGTGATAATTTTAGAGTAGTTAATTCTTCTTTTAGTGGCAACATTGCAGATGGTGGCGGTGCAATCTTTAATAGATTTTCTAATAATTTTAGCATTGTTAATTCTATTTTCACAAATAACTATGCAGAAACTGGTGGTGCAATTCAGAATACTTGGGGCGATGATTTTATTATAATTAATTCTACATTCACTAATAACTCTGCAGATTTTGGTGGTGCAATCTTAAATCAGATGTCTGCTGGGTTTACCATAGTTAATTCTAACTTCACAAATAACTTTGCTGATGCTTTTGGTGGAGCTATTTACCTTCTTGAAGGTCATAATTTTAATATAATTGGTTCTATTTTCGCAAACAATGAAGTTAATGAGGATGGTGGTGCAATATTTAATTCTTATGGTATTAATTTTGCTGTAGCTAATTCTACATTCGCTAATAACCGTGGAAAAAATGGTGGTGCAATCCTTAATCGTGGTGAAAACTTCACTGTAACCAACTCTAACTTTATTAATAATACAGCAAGTGATTTTGGTGGTGCAATCATTAACTTCCAAAGTGATAATTTCAGTGTAATAAATTCTTTTTTCACTGATAATACTGCAGATAGTGGTGGTGCAATCTTTAATGAACTTAGCAATGATTTTAGTATAGTTAATTCTTCTTTCACAACTAACACAGCAATAAATGGTGGAGCAATCAGTATTCTGACTTCAAATAATTTTACTGTAGCTAATTCTAATTTCACAAATAACTCTGCTGAAACGGGTGGTGCAATTCAAATTGTTAATAGTGATGGCATTAGTTTATCTAATTCTTCTTTCACTGGTAACACTGCAGATTTTGGTGGTGCAATCTTAAGTCAGAATTCTGTTGAGCTTAGTGTTGTTAATTCTATTTTCACAGCTAATTTGGCACTAGCTCGTGGTGGTGCAATTTACACTATTTATTCTCATAACTTTAGTGTAATAAACTCTAATTTCACTGATAATATGGCATTAGATTTCGGTGGTGGAATCTTCAATTATTATGGTGATGGCTTTAGTATATCTAATTCTAGTTTTATAGATAATATTGCAGATTATGGTGGTGCAATACACAATTCTGGCGATAATTTCTCAATATATGGTTCTATTTTCACAAATAACATTGGAAATAATGTTAGTGGTGCAATTGACAATGTTGGTAATGATTTTACTATAACTAATTCTAATTTTACAGGTAATATTGCAAATGATGCTGGTGCAATTGGCAATAGTGGTGATAACTTTGCTGTAGTTAATTCTACATTCCAAAATAATACTGCAAGAAATAGTAATGGTGGTGCAATCTACAATGATTATGGTACTAATTTTACTATAACTAATTCTACTTTTAATAATAATATTGCAAATCTTTATGGTGGTGCAATCTTTAATTATTATGGAGATGGTTTTAGTGTAGCTAACTCTAATTTCGCTAATAATTCTGCAAATAGTGGTGGTGCAATCTTCAATTGGAATGATGATATTTTTACTGTAGCAAATTCTTTCTTTTCAGATAACACTGCTATAAATTATGGTGGTGCAATTGTAGGTCTTGGTGGTATTTTTAGTCTAATTAACTCCAATTTCACAGCTAACACTGCAGATTTTGGTGGTGCAATCTTTAATCTAAATGGTACTAATTTTATTGCAAGTAATTCTTCTTTTAGAAATAATGAAGCAAATGTTAGTGGTGGTGCTATTTATAATGAAGGTACTTTTATTGCTGATGGCTTGAATTTCACCAATAATAGTGCAGTTAGTGGTGGTGCTATTTTAAACAATGGTACTTTTACAGTGTCTAACTCTAATTTTGTTGAGAATTTTGCTGGTATTAATGGTGGTGCTATTTGGAATAGTGGTATTTTTAATACTAGTAATTCTAACTTTACTAATAATTCTGCAAATGTTAGTGGTGGTGCTATCTTAAACTTTGCTAACTTTACCGTAATGGGGTCTATGTTTATAGGCAATAGTGCGAACAATAATAGTGGTGCTATCAGTAATTCTGCTGACTTTGTTTTATTTAACTCTAGCTTTGTTAATAATTCTGCAAATGTTAGTGGTGGTGCTATCTTAAACACAGGTAATTTCATTGTAAGTGCTTCTAACTTTGTTTCTAACTTTGCAGGCACTAATGGTGGTGCTATTTGGAACAATGGTATTTTCACTATTGATGGTTCTAATTTTATTAATAATTCTGCTATCACTGACTATGGTGGGGCTATC
Source organism: Methanobrevibacter sp. (assembly GCA_009777005.1). Classification (GTDB taxonomy): domain Archaea; phylum Methanobacteriota; class Methanobacteria; order Methanobacteriales; family Methanobacteriaceae; genus Methanorudis. The sequence continues at coordinate 11,391 of WRMT01000054.1, forward strand.
ATAAACTTTGCTAACTTAAGTGTAAATGCTTCTAATTTTATTAATAATTCTGCACTTACTGAACACGCTGGTGCTATCTGTAATTTTGGAGATTTTAATCTATCTAATTCAGATTTTATTAATAATTCTGCAAATGTTAGTGGTGGTGCTATATTAAACGCTGGTAATTTTATTGTAAATGCTTCTCAGTTTGTTAATAATTTTGCGGGTATTAATGGTGGTGCTATTTGGAATAGTGGTAATTTCACTGTTACTTCTTCTGGTTTTGATAATAATTCTGCAATTACTGAAGATGGTGGTGCTATAATAAACTTTGGTAGTTTTAATGTTAGTGCTTCTAATTTCATTTTTAATTCTGCAAATTCTAAATATGGTGGAGCTATAGCTAATGTTAATGTTTTTTACTTGGATAATTCTAATATTATAGGTAATCGAGCTACTATTGGTGGAGCTATTTTTAATCAAGGCAATATGACGGTTTCTGCTAACGTAATATATGGCAACATCGCGGATTTAGGTAATGAGATTTACAACACAGGTAATATTGGTGCTTTAAATTTAACATTTCTGAATAATTCTACTTTCACTACAGGACCTGGTCAAAATATTACTCTAGTTGCTCACTTAACTGATGATATGGGTAATCCTATTACAGGTCAAATAATCACGTTTATTGTCAATGGAACTGCTATTGGCTCTGTAAGTTCTACTGAAGGTTATGCCTTCATAAACTACTTATCTCCTTACATAATAGCCGTGTTTCCTGTTACTGGTAATTATTCTGGTCATGGAGATTATTTAATTAACATATTTAATGGTGAATTAAGAGTCTTATCAAACCCAAGTTTTGTTAATGGTTCAGGTCTTAATGGAACTACTACTGTTAATCTTGTTGTGGATGTTGATGGAACATATTATGTTGTAATTAATGATGGAACTAGTGATGTTTTTGTGGGTAATGTTTTGTTTATTGGTGGTTTAGCTACTGTTACTTTGACAAGTACTTTGAATAATGCTAATAGCTATGTTGTTAGTGTGTTTGAGAATAGCTCTTCAACTGTTCCTTTTACTACTGGTGGTGTATTAGTGAGTGTGCCTATTTCTACTCCTTCTGTTGTTAATGGTTCTGGTGTGAATGGGTCTACTAGTGTTGTTCTTAGTGTGGATGTTGATGGAACTTACTATGTCATAATTAATGATGGTTCAAGTGATGTTTTTGTGGGTAATGTTTTGTTTGTTGGTGGTTTAGCTACTGTTACTTTGACAAGTTCCTTGGATAGTGTTAATAGTTATTTTGTTAATGTTTTTGCGAACAGTTCTTCAGTTTCTCCTTATGCTTTTGGTAGTGTATTAGTGAGTGTGCCTATTCCTACTCCTTCTGTTGTTAATGGTTCTGGTGTGAATGGCTCTACTAGTGTTGATCTTGTTGTGGATGTTGATGGGACTTATTATGTTGTAATTAATGATGGAACTAGTGATGTTTTCTCAGGTAATGTTTTATTTGTTGGTGGTTTAGCTACTGTTACTTTGACAAGTTCATTGGATAGTGCTAATTCTTATGTTGTTAGTGTGTTTGCGAACAGCTCTTCTATTGTTCCTTATGCTACTGGTGGTGTATTAGTGAGTGTGTCTATTCCTACTCCTTCTGTTGTTAATGGTTCTGGTGTGAATGGGTCTACTAGTGTTGTTCTTAGTGTGGATGTTGATGGAACTTACTATGTCATAATTAATGATGGTTCAAGTGATGTTTTTGTGGGTAATGT
>WRMT01000055.1 GCA_009777005.1 Methanobrevibacter sp.
AAGAAAAAATATTAAAAATTTTTATATGAAAAAAATTTTTAGAAATAAAATTTCATTACACTTTCATAAAAAAAACTTTTTTTTTTTTTTTTTTTTTTTTTTTAAATGATTTAAATGTTTTTTTCTCTATTTTTTTAAAATATCATATATTTGTCCTTACCAAATTTTTTCATTAAAATTAAAGCTTATTTCTTAATAAACCAATTTTTTGGAAAATTATTACGTAATTGCCTATACTCGATAAAAAATTTATTTATCCTTAGAATAGTATCGGTGTTCATGATTTCAATGGCAATAGCTACATTTTTGACTGTTAACATATTCAAAGAGATAAAAAAAGATACAAGAACTTTTATTGAGTCCAAAAATAAAATTATTAGCTACAAGGTAATTTGGCATGGTAATGGAGGAAGAATCGACTCTAAAAAGTTTGTGACAACTACTGTGAAAAAAGGAACAAAAGTTAAACTACCGAAAACTCCTAAAAGGACAGGATATACATTCCAAGGAGAGTACACTAAAAATATTCTAAAAGTATAAAAAGTATAAAAAAAATATCTTATACTATAAATTACAAATACATAAATAGTATACATGATAAACGGGTGCTTCAATGATGGATTTACCTTTAGATATTGGTGTTTTTGCAACGATTATTGAAAATAATTACATATATGTAGACAAAACCAAATTTATCTATGAATTATACAGACCAGGAGGAAAATATTTTTTATCCCGTCCTCGTCGTTTTGGAAAATCTTTGCTCATTAGAACCATGAAAGAGCTATTTAAAGGCAACAAGTCTTTATTTGAAGGTTTGTATATATATGATAAATGGGATTGGACTAAAAATTTTCCTGTTATTGAATTAGATTTAGGTAATGTCAGTAAAAATAGTCCAGATATTTTAGAAAGCTCTTTAAATAGCTATTTACTGAGAATTGCAAGAAATTATGAAATTGAATTAATAAGCGATGATTTAACTGGAAGATTCACGGAATTACTCGAGGAAATTTATAAATCCACAGAGAAAACGCTTGTTGTTTTAGTTGATGAGTATGATAAACCAATAATTGATAATATAAGTGATTATGATGTAGCTGAAGCTAACCGTAAAGTGTTAAATAATTTTTATGGTGTTTTAAAATCTAGTGAAGAGTTTATTGAGTTTATTTTTTTCACTGGAGTGACTAAATTCTCTAAAACTTCGATTTTCTCAGGTTTAAATAATATAACTGATATTACAATGGATTCAAGATTTTCAGAAATTTGTGGTTATACTCAAGAAGATTTAGAAACTTGTTTTTCCAAACATTTAGATGATTTTATTAAAGTAAATGATATTTCTCGTGATAACTTATTAGATTTGGTAAGAGAGTGGTATAATGGCTATTCTTGGGATGGTAAAAATCAGTTATATAATCCTTATTCCATTTTATCATTGTTTAATAGTGGTGAGTTTGATAATTTCTGGTTTGAAACAGGAACACCAACATTTTTAATGGATTTTGTTAGAAATAATAGGAATATTGGTGTGTTATTCGAAGCTAATCCTACAATCCGAGGCAAATTCCCAAACTTTGATCTTAAAAACCTTGATTTCACAACATTATTATTGCAAACAGGTTATTTGACTATTAAAAGTAAAAAATCTGCTATTGGTGAGCTTAATATTTATGAATTAGCTATTCCTAATCGTGAAGTTACTGAATCACTATTTACTTCTATTATAAAGCAATATAGTGATGTAGATGATAAAAATATTCTGCTTTATATGATAAGATTTTAGATTCATTTATTAATTTAGACAATGAATCTTTACAAAATGCTCTTGATATTTTACTCAGTACTGTTCCTTCTGTTGTGTATGGTAAAATTAAAGATGATGTTCGTGAGCCAAATTTTCATATGCTGTTTTTAACTATCCTTAGGTTAATGGGCTTTTTTGTTGTTGGTGAGGCACCTTTTTCCTATGGAACTCCAGATATTATCCTTAAAAAAGACAATTTAGTTGTTGTATGTGAACTTAAATTCTCTCAAGAGAAAAATCTTAATGATTTAGCTTACAAAGCTATGGATCAAATCAAAAAAAAGAGTATTATAAACCATATTTAGATTATAATGTTATTCTCCTTGGAATTGCGTTTGGTAATCGTGAAGCTAAGTCACTACTTGAACCATTAAAAAAATAACAGCTATTTTCACAAAAAACATGCTAATTTTATCTATAAATTAATTTTTTTTATTATTTTTCTGATTTATAGGTATTTACCAAGCTTTTTTCATTAAAATTTGAAGTTTACTTATAAATAAATAAATTTTCCTGGAAAATTATTAAGTAATTACCTATCCCTAATAATTTTGAGAGTGTAAAGTTGTTGGCTCCTGTGAAAAATTTTATTCTTAAAAATGATTATTTTTTAATATAAGCAGTAGAAAATTAAATAATAATTTTCAAGAGCCAAAAACTTCACTTTCCCGATTTAAGAAAGCAATTGATGTTTTATTGATTAATAAAGAACAGTTAAATTCTTAAACAATGAATAAAAGAATACTTTTTTTTATTCTTTTTAATAGTATAATCTTTTAACATATTCTCACTATTCTTGCTATATTGTTGAAGTGTTTGTCGAATGTGACTATCTCTTTTATTCCTAAATCTTCCATTAATGTTATAATTGCATAATCAAAGAATGGGAACCTTTTTTCAGCTTTCATGATTCTATCTATTGCTTTATCGAAGATATAGCTGTCGTCTATGAGAGTATATTCGCTTTTTAACTTTTCATAGATTTCTTTTATTATTTTTTTATCAATTTTTAGCTTAGTGTATAATACATTGATAACTTCAGCTATTACTAGTTTAGATATTATTTGTGTTCTATTTCCAAGTTCTTTATCTATTTCTAATGCTCTCTTATGGTGTTTTTCTGTATCAATGTAGTAAGATACTAAATAATTCGCATCAAGAAATATCATAAATAGCCACTTCTCATCTCTCTGATAAGTTTTGCAGCATCAAAGGATTTGTCAGTTGTTCCTATTCCAGCATATTTTCTTCTTTTTTCAGGGTCTGGTTTGTAAGTATCTTTATTAAGTATTAAATGTTCTGGTATTTTAGGTTCACTTTCTTTAAGTCCTTTTTCTATAAGTTCATTGAAAATTTCATCTTCAGTAGTGTTTTCATTTTTAGCTCTTTTTTCAATAGCTTTTAATAAATCCACATTTATTTTTATTTGTTTTAATGTTGTTGGCATATAAATTCTCCTTTTCATAAATATATGATATTATTAATTAATATATTTTCCCACAGATGTAAACCTAAGGATTTTTTCCTGTTATGTATCATTGTATCTTTAAATATTATGTTTGAATAATCTTTAAAATAAAAAAGTTGGGGGAAAAAGAGGATATTTTAATATTTAGTATTTATAATTAAATATTAATAGAAAATAAGCTATAAAATATAATATAATTAAGAAATATTAAAAATAAACATGATAATTAATCAAAAACATCAAATAAAAATGAACATTAGTGAAATTCTGATACTAATTAATGACTATAGAGAAAAAATGTATTTCATTTGGGAAAACAAAAATATGGACGATTTTTTAGTATCGTCCATTTTATCACGACGAAGCTTTTAAAAAAAAACAAAAAAACATTAATTTAACAGCTGTGGTCTAATCCTAAAGTTCTCTGTGAAAATAAATTAATTTTTCAGAATTTCTATGGTGTCTTAAAAGTTAATGATGATTACATTGAATTTCTATTTGTTACAGGAGTTTCTAAATTCACAGGAACCTCTCTTTTTTCAGATTTTAACAGCCCCAATGATATTACTTTAGATTACAACTATAGTTCTATTTGTGGATATACTCAAGAAGAATTAGAAAGAGAATTCAAAGAATGGATTAGTGTAACATCAAAAAATTTAGAATGTTCAAAAGAAACATTACTTCAATGGATTAAAGAATGGTACAATGGCTATTCATGGGGTGGGAAAGATAGAGTATATAATCCTTTTTCTATTTTGAATTTTTTCTCTAAACAAAGATTTAGTAATTACTGGTTCAGAACAGGAACTCCAAGCTTTCTAAAAGATAAGATCGTGGCAAAAAATAATATCAAACCAGTTTTAGAAAACATCGAAGTTAATGTTGATTTATTGGATAGTTCTGATCCTTTAAATGTTGGGGGAACCCCATTACTTTTTCAAACAGGTTACTTAACCATTAAAAAAGCAGAAATTAGAAAAAGCATGGATCACTTCACATTAGGTATTCCCAACCTCGAAGTTAAAAAATCATTATTTGAAAACTTACTTAAAAGTTATACTGATAGAACTCTCGAAGAAATCCAACAAATAAAAATTGAAATAATCCAACAATTAGAAAATAATGACGAGGAAGGACTAAAAGAAAATATCAACTTTCTATTATCCAATATTCCCTATAAAATTCATGGTAAAGATGAAAGATATTACTACAGTATTTTTTTAGTATGGCTAAAAACAATGGGATTTAACATAGAAGCAATTCACATTACAAACATTGGAGAAATAGATTCAGTTATAACTATTGGTGAAAAAACAATAGTTATAGAAATTAAATACTCTAAAACAGAAAAAGAAAAAGATTTAAAAAAAGCTATTGAAAAGGCATTTACACAGATTCACAAAAAAAATACTTTGAAAAATATCTGAAAAGAAAAAATCTTAGTCTATTAGCTATAGCTTTCAACAGAAAAGAAGTTTCATGTGAATTTAGAGGAATATAGTTTATAGAAAGATTATATTTATTTTAATTTCTATTTATTCTAAAAAAACCATTTAAATATTTTTAAAAAATATAAATATAAAAATTAAATTATTAATTTTCATTAAGCTATTCATTTAAACGTATTTAAAGATTAAACTTGAAATCATAGCTTCAATAGATTCAATATTTATTTAAAATGTTGAAATCAGCTATGATTTAAAGTTATGAAACACTTAAGTTCTTGTTTTACTATAAGTAGTATGAGATGTTAGATCCAAGTAAGTCATGTCTGGTCGATTTAATGGTTTCATTATCAGATATTCATTTGGAGACTTCTTTTCAAGTTTATACTCAGCTACTTGAGTTTTAGGGTAATCACGAATCTTTCCACCATAATAAGCAACAATATTTGTAAAGGTTATTTTTCCTCCAGAAACCTTGAAATTTCCATTTGTTGTTTCAACTGCATTTTCACTAACATATATGACAGTTCCTTTATCAGAGAAATAATAAGTATCCTCGAAGTAGTATGAATGCCACCTTCCTACTAATTTTTTCTCTTCAGCATTTAAAACCCTTGAATTTGCCTTTTTTGACCACTTGCGTATAATGTAACACTTTTACTTGGTTTAGTGTTTACACTTATTTTTTTCCCACCAGTTTTCTTAGTGTACCATCCTTTGAATGTATAGCCTGATCGTTTTGGAGTAGTAGCAAGTTTATTTATCTTGTTACCTTTTTTCACTGTTGTTACTGTTGTTTTTTTATTTCCTATTTTTCCACCATTGGCGTTCCAAGTTATTTTAAATTTGGCAGTTTTTTCTTTAGATCCAATAGTGTAAACTTTATTTTCACTATTAATGGGGTCTATTGTTGCATTTACAGGTGCTATTATACCAATTATGGCTACTAAAAACAGTAATAGCACAAATATTTTTTTAATATTCATCTTATTTTTCCCTCCTCAACCCCCTTACAATATAAAATTATGACTTTAATCTTTATATACTTATCTTATAATCCTATAAAGTAAAAATAATAAGTTATTAAAACTAATTATATCATTCAACCCCCCCCCCCCGAGTTTAATCAAATATAAAATAATTTATATAGAAAATAATGGTGTTTTAATCCTATTTAACTTAGGATTGAAGAAACAATGAAATAATAGGTCTTTAAAAAAGTATAAGGCACATCATAAATATATTTACTTCTGAAAATAGAAATACTTATAAACAATAACTTTAGAGTAACTTACTTAAACATACCAGTACTAATAAATACACGCTTTTGGCATGATTTTTATAATTGATTTAAATAATATAAAATTAATAACATACTTTTTCAGAGTCCAAATCAAAATTAAAGGATAAAATTGTAAAGTTTAATGAAAAAATATCAAATTATGAACATGATTCTGAAGTTGATGCATTATATAGTCAAGTTAAAGATATTTTAGGTTCACTTTCTTTAAGTCCTTTTTATATGAGTTCATTGAAAATCTCATCTTCAGTGGTGTTTTCATTTTTAACTCTTTTTTCAATAGCTTTTAATAAATCCACATTTATTTTTATTTGTTTTAATGTTGTTGGCATATAAATTCCCCTTAAAACAAGTGTATGATATTATTAATTGATATATTTTCTCTACTGATGCAAACCTAAGGTTTTTTCCCTGTTAGGTATCAATATGTCTTTAAATTTTATGATTGTATAATCTTTAAAATAAAAATTTGGGGATAGGGAGAGGATATTTTAATATTTAATATTTATAATTTAATATTAATAAAAAATAAGTTATTAAATATAATATAATTAAAAAATATTAAAAATAAGCATGAAAATAGTAATTTTAAGGATTTTGAAATATTATAAAAAAATAAAAATAAAAAAATAAAAATTAAATTTCATAAATATATCCATATTAAAGATTTAAAATTTAAATTGCTGTTATAAATAGGTTTTATAGCTATTTATAGTAGCTTATAATTAGCTATAGTTTTAAACATATGATTTAACCTAGGAGTAGCTAATTTGTAAATTTATTTTTATTAAAATTCAATTTACTTCTATTTTATTTTCTAAATTTCATTGGTGTTTTTTCTGAATAATCTCCTACTCCCATGATATTTCCGATATTAAGATATTCTCCTTTATTGTCCTTACCTATTAAATAATCTACTACTTTGTCGCTAGTTTTATCCTTATTACCAATTGCATTTACAGAATAAACATTTGTTAAATATATTTTGCCTTTGGAAGTCGTGAATTTAGCTTCTTTTCGCAGGTTTGATGTTCCAAATGTTTCAAAAAATTTAGCTTTTCCATCACGATAAAAGAAATAGTTATAGCTATCTGTTCCATGTAGTCCAATAAATTTGTACTCCCAAGCACCAATTAATTTCTGGTCAATGTTTGAATTTGCACTAGCACTTCCTTTTTTTGCCCAGTGAGCATATAATATAACTTTCTTACTTGGTTTAGTATTTACACTTATTTTTGATCCACCACTTCTCTTTGTGTACCAGCCTTTAAAGGTATATCCTGTCCTTTTAGGTGTGGAAGGAAACTTTTTAATCTTACTACCCTTATTGACATTTATTGATACTGCCGTTTTTGACCCTATTTTGCCTCCATTAGCGTTGAAAGTTATTTTATTTGTTTTCACTTGTTTATATTTTACATCAATCTGGATACTGTCATCATCTGTTGTGTATGTCTGTGGTTCACTTAGCACAGCTGCTGTTACTGTTATCATTGAAAACACTAAAATACTTGCAAATATTATGAGTAATACAAAAATTCTTTTCCATGAACTCATTCTTTTAACCTCCTCTCAGTGGCAAATGTACCACTTTTTTCATACTTAGTGAAATTCTTTTTCATTAAATATTAGCTAAAATAATATTGTTATTAGAAAAAATAGCTATTAATTGTGGTTTAACTAGATATTCCACTAAAATTAATCAGTTCCTTTCTTTTTTGCCAATAAATATTCTATTAATGTATAATGATAGTATTTGAATATAAATTACCATGAATAATAGTTTAAAATCTGTTATATTTAAATTTTATGTTTGATTAATCTTTATAATAAAATATTCAAGGGGGGGGGGGGGATTTTTTATTATTTAATAATTTTAATTAAAAATCAATAAAAAATAAGATAGATAATATAATATTATTTAAAAAAATTAATAATAAATAGGATATTTATGATTTAAAAGATTTTAAAAAGATCATGAAAAAATAAACAAGTAAAAATAGATTATACATCATCTTCAATTTTCAAATCATCACCAACATTCTTAGCTATAATCAAAATATCTATATTTGACTCATCTGTATCTTTTCCACGAGTTACAGATCCGAATAAAATTATTTTTAACATGCTCAGATACTAAAATTCCAATACAGATTCAAAGATATTGAAAAATTTCTCTAAACCATGTTTTATGTTAGAAAATCTCGAAAATTTTAGAAGAGGATGAAGATACACACTTTTAAGTTGGTTCAACATTAGAAGTTACTTATCAAAATGAATTTTTCTAAATAAGCGAATAAAAATTATAAAATCTGAATAAAAAAAATAAGATAATACTAAATGTTTAACTTTTTAGGTTTACATCAAATGTGAAGTCATCGATTTTTTAAGCCAGCAATAGCTTTTCTTTCAAATTCACGTAATGCTTTTCTCGCTGATAATCTAGCAGCATTCTCTTTATTTTCTTTTTTATCGCCACATAGGCGATTGAAATCATCTTTCAACAAAAATAGGCCTCCAGTTAATAAATATATATGGTTCATGTTATATAATTGTTATCTATCAAAAAAGTGATGATTTAGTTTTGGGTCAAAATAATGTTTTCTTTTAATCCACACGAATCCATCTCCTTTTGTTATTAATGCTACATCGATGTCTCCTCCCACCGTTTCAATTTCTGCAGAAACCTTTCTTTTTAAAGAAGTAATATGAATAAGTGATTCACACATATTCCCTAACTCTTCTTTAGGCATTACACTTATAGCACTCTTCACAGACTCAAATGATTCTTTACCAGCATCTTTAATCGTATCATTAAGATTTTCAATCAAATCATCATTGTGGTCATTCAATTGATTAAATGACTCTTTTATAATTGTTAACGCATTTTCGTCTATTTTATCATTCACTTTCAAAATATTATAAATTGAGTCTGGATATTTTCTTATTGCTTCATCAACATATTCATTTATTTTTTCAGTTATGTGGGGATTCATTCCACTTAAATAAGTTTCAACGACATCTGTCGGGGCAAATGGTTCAATTTCAGATAAATTAAAATTATTTATCTTTTTATGTTTAAAATTGAGTGATTTCAATTTTTTATTTATAATGCCAAAAATATATTTTGAACAATATGAAGGGAAAGGGTTCTGCTCATCAAAGCCCGCAATAACGATTCCTGTACGGTTATTCGTGAAAATACGATATAAAAAATAAACTTTTAAAATAGGAAAATACTCTTCTTTTTCATCATTAGATATTTTTAGAATATTAAATAAGTCATTAAAAATATAATCAAATTTTTCGAAATCATCACTTTCAGATGTACTGTAAATTTCTTCTAAATCCTTTACATATACTTTTAAAAATAACTTAACAGCTTTCTCTCCATTTTCCTCAACCAATTTTTTCAAAGCATTAAATGAATTAGTCATATAATATTCAATAATTGATTCATCAGATTTTTCATTGCAATATTTTTCTAAAAAATTTAAAAAACTTTGCATATATAATTTAACAGAAGGATTATCATCATTAAAAGTTTTTTTGAAAAAAGAAATAATATCACATTTACTAATTTTTTTCTTATATTGCTTGATTAGTGTTTCCATGGGAATCCCCATGAAGTTTGCATTTGCATAAGTCATTATCCCCATTGGAGGATCATTAGATAGCATGAATAGTTTATTAACTCCTTCATACGTTTTTTCCTTTTCTCCTTTAGTCACAGTAACCATACTATCTGCTGCCAAAGCAACTGCACTTTTATTCATTATCAATATTTCTGCTGTCATGAGAAAACCTTAAATGATAGTTAAAATAATTTTATTGATATTATATAATAGGGTTTTAGTTTACATAATATTTGTGGCTGTAAAAAATTCGGTTGCTAGAAGTTGGATTTTCATTCAAAAGTCTTTTTTTTTTTTAAGGTTGCAACGGTTTTTTATTTTATTTAGTTTTAGTTTTAGTTTTAGTTTATCACTTAATGGTTTAAGATAAGTTTTATTAAATACATTTCATTTGTTTAAATCACATTAAACTTTTTAATTAGTAAAATTTTTTAGTAACGACATTTTAAAACTATTTTTTAAAATTATTTAATAATTATTTTTATTTTTATATATAAAATGAAAATTGTACTTATTTTTTTACAATAACTCTCATTTTTTAATAAAATTAAATATATTATTATAATTATTCTTTTTTAAAAAATTACATCAAAGACTAAAGGACAAATTTATAATGTATATTTATGTACTATAAACCTTTAAATAGTACTTTGAACAACTTATTAATACAATGTTTTAAATTACTAATTTAAAATTTCAAATTATTATATTAAAAATTATTGAGAATAAGTGATTTTAATGATATTCCCCAGCTTAAAAGAAGTTAAAGAAATTATTAAGGAGAATGACTGTAGCTATGTTCCAATAGCTTATGAAATATTTTCAGATACAAAAACTCCAATAGAAATTCTTAAAGTATTGAAAAATTTCTCTAAACACTGCTTTATGTTAGAAAGTGTTGAAGATTCTAAAAGATGGGGAAGATACACATTTTTGGGATTTGACCCCTTATTAGAAATTACTTGTGAAAACGAATTTCTTCAAATAAAAGGTTATAAATCATTATCTAAAAAAACAAAGAATCCAAACAAATATATTAGAGAAATACTTCAGGAATACAAAAGTCCGAATATAGCTAATTTTCCTCCTTTTACTGGAGGATTAGTAGGTTATTTTGCTTATGATTATATTAAGTATAGTGAAAATTTAAACTTTGATGGAGAAGATTATGAATCTTTTAAAGACGTTGATTTAATGTTATTTGATAAAATAATCGTTTTTGATAATTTTAAGCAAAAAATCATGTTTATTGTAAATATTAAAGTTGATGACGTTGAAAAAGAATATGAAAAAGCTACTAAGGAACTTAAAAAATTAGTAGCTATTGTTAAAAATGGACAGCCAATAGAAAATGATAAATTAGAAATCAAAACAGAATTTACTCCTTTATTTTCTAAAGAAAAATATTGTTCTATGGTTGAAAAAGCTAAAAAATATATTAAAGAAGGAGATATTTTTCAAGTTGTACTTTCAAATCCAATTTCTGCTAAAATTGAAGGGAGTTTAATGGATACTTACAGAGTACTTAGAACAACGAATCCTTCTCCCTACATGTTTTATTTTTCAAGTGATAATATTGAAATTGCAGGAGCATCTCCAGAAACATTGGTTAAACTTGAAAATAAGTCTTTGTACACCTTTCCACTAGCTGGAACAAGATCAAGAGGGAAAAATGAGGAGGAAGATTTAAATTTAGAAAAAGATCTCCTTGCTGATGAGAAAGAACTTGCAGAACATAATATGCTTGTTGATCTTGCTCGTAATGATCTTGGAAGGGTAAGTGAATTTGGTTCAGTAAAATTAGAAAAATACATGGAAATTAAAAAGTTTTCCCATGTTATGCACATAGGATCTACAGTTAAAAGTACTATAATGCATGATAAAGATGTTTTAGATGTGATAGATGCCATACTTCCTGCAGGAACCTTATCAGGAGCCCCGAAAATCAGAGCTTGTGAAATAATAGAGGAGTTAGAACAGAATAAAAGAGGCATATATGGTGGAGCTATTGGTTATTTAGGATTTTCTGGAAATATGGATACATGTATAGCTATTAGAATTGCTTTTACCAAGAAAAATAAAGTTTTCATTCGTTCTGGAGCAGGAATTGTTGCAGACAGTGTAGCTGAATCCGAATTTGAAGAATGCATGAATAAAGCACAAGCAGTTTTAAATGGATTAAAATTAGCTGAAAAAGGAATTGAATAACATTCCATAATTCTAGAAAGAGTTTTAAGATAATTAATGTTGTTTTATGAGAATATTTTAGAAGAATTTTCAAGATAATTAATGAAAGTATTTATTTTTATAAAATTTTATAAATTTCCTTATTTTAATAATCAAAGGTGGATAAAATGATTTTATTAATTGATAATTATGATAGCTTTTCTTATAATTTATATCAAATGATTGGTGAGATAAATCCAAATATAAAAGTCGTGCGAAATGATAAATTATCTTTATCAGAAATTGAAGAGATTAATCCTGAAAGTATTGTTATATCTCCAGGTCCTGGAAGAGCTAAAGATGCAGGTATTTTAATTGATTTGGTAAAAAAGTTCTATGATAAAATTCCTATTTTAGGGATTTGTTTAGGTCATCAAGGTATTTATGAGGCGTTTGGAGGAAATATTAGCTATTCAAAAATATTAATGCATGGAAAATCTTCTGATATTGTCTTAGATAATAAAAATCCATTATTTAATAATTTGGATAGTGAAATATCCGTAGGTCGTTATCACTCTCTTTCTGCAATTGAAGAAACTTTGCCTAAGAATTTGTCTATAATAGCTAAATCAAAAGATGATAATGAGATTATGGCAATAGCTCATAATGACTACCCTGTTTATGGTCTTCAATTTCACCCAGAATCAATTTTAAGCTCTAATGGTTTTGAAATTGTAAAAAATTTTTTAAATCAAGACAATTGATGATATTGTTTGGAAGTTGGTATTTTACTATTAAATATTTTTTCAATGGTATAGTTAATTATCTTTTAAAAAATGTAGATATGTTTAATTTTTTTTTTGATTTACTTTATTTAAAAGTTTATAATAATTAATAAAATCTATTAAAAATTTTAAATATTCTATGTTTATTGGAAGAATATAATTTAAAATAATATTTTTTATTTAATTAATGTTTAATCGATTTTAAAGAATATAATTTTCATCAATTTATAGTCATGAAAATAAAGTTTTTAAGTAATGATAATTTTTAAAATTATTATATTAATTTATTTTAATGATTTAAAATTTATATTTTATTAATCATGAAAATGCCCATTATTATTTTAAAAA
>WRMT01000056.1 GCA_009777005.1 Methanobrevibacter sp.
TATTTATATTTTATATAATTTTTAAATATCTAATTTATAATTGTTAATATTATTTTTTTAAATAATATGAAAAAAATAAATAGCTTTATTTTTAAAACAAGCTATTATAGTATGGATATTAAATTATTAAATAAAATTTTTAATGAAATAGCTACTTTAAATGAATAGTAGCTATTTAAAATGATAAAAAGCTGATTTTATAATGAATTTCTAGACTTATAAAAGTTTATATATATTGTAATTTATAATGATTATACATGATAAATGGAGGAAATTTGAATGATTGAAATTCGTTTTCATGGACGTGGAGGGCAAGGTGCCGTTACTGCAGCGGAGATTTTAGCAAAAGCTGCATTTGAAGATGGTAAATATTCACAAGCATTCCCATTTTTCGGAGTTGAAAGAAGAGGGGCTCCTGTTATGGCATTTACAAGAATCGATGATAAGCCTATAAAAGTTAGGTACCAAGTTCAAAGTCCAGATTATGTAGTAGTTCTTGATGATGGATTATTAGAAGTTGTAGATGTATTTTCTGGAATAAAAGAAACTGGTAAAGTTATCATAAACACAAACAAAGAAGTGGGTACTGATAAAAAGGAAGTTTATGCTATTGATGCAACAGGAATAGCTCTGGAAAATCTAGGAGTTCCTATTGTTAACACAGTTATGCTTGGTTCATTTTCTAAAAAAAGTGGTGAAGTGAGCCTTGATTCTATTTTAAAAGTTATTGGAGAAACATTCCCTGGAAAAATAGGAGAGAAAAATTCAAAAGCAGCTACAATAGCTTATGAACAAATTTAATTCAAATAATCTAGGAGACACATGAAAAATTTCATGTGAACAATATTTTAAAATTATTAAAATTATTAAAATAATTATTTAAAAATAATTATCTTATAAAAATATTTTAAAATTGTTTAAATCATTGAAAATAATTATTTAAAAAATAAGGATTACTATTTAAAAAAATAAGGTGATTAGATGGATTCTATTGGAGGAGCAGTTTCTAATCCTGGAAGCACTCGTAATAATAAAACAGGAAGTTGGAGAACATTTAAACCAATTCTTGATAAAGAAAAATGTGTTGATTGTGATAACTGCATTTTATTCTGTCCTGAAGGATGTATAAATAAAGATCATGATATAGATTATGATTATTGCAAAGGCTGTGGCATTTGTGAAGTAGAATGTTCGGTTCAAGCTATTAAAATGGAAAGAGAATAGCTATTTTAATTCATCGTTAATAATAATAAATAATAATAATATTATAATAATATTATATTAGATTATAATTATAATGAACAATCAATTAGGGACTATTAATTTATTAAGGTTTAATTAAAAGTTAGGAGAATTATTAATGACAAAAAAAGTTATGACAACTAATAGTGCAGTAGCTGAAGCTGTCAAATTAGCTAAACCACAAGTTATTCCTGTTTATCCTATTACTCCGCAAACATCAATTTCCGAAAAGCTGGCAGAATTTGTGGCAAATGGAGAAATTGACGGAGAATATATTAAGGTTGAGTCTGAGCATAGTGCACTGAGTGCAGCTCTTGGAGCATCAGGAACAGGTGTTAGAGTCTTTACAGCTACATCATCACAGGGTTTAATGCTTATGCATGAAATAGTCTTTGCAAGTGCTGGAATGAGAGCACCAATAGTGATGGCTAATGCAAATAGATCAATTTCAGCCCCACTTAGTATTTGGAATGATCAACAAGATTCAATAGCTCAAAGAGATTCTGGTTGGATTCAAATCTATGCTGAAGATGGGCAAGAAGCTTTAGATTCTATACTTACAGCATACAAAATATCTGAAAATCCAAAGGTACTTTTACCATCTATGGTTTGTTTAGATGGCTTTATATTAACTCATACAGTTGAACCTGTAGATATTCCATCAAATGAAGAAGTGGATAGATTTTTACCAAAATATGTACCAAAACATGCGTTTTTAGATACAGATAATCCAATGTCACTTGGAACATTTACCGATCCAAATTATTATATGGAAGCTCGTTATCAAGTTCAAGAAGCTATGGAAAATTCAGTAGAAGTTATTGAAGAAACAAACAAGGAATTTGCAGAAATTTTTGGAAGAAAATATGGGTTTGTTGAAGAATACAAATGTGAAGATGCTGAAATAGTCATTGTAGCTATGGGATCAGTTTGCAGTACCTTGCGAGTTTGTGTAGATGATTTAAGAGAGCGTGGTGAAAAAGTCGGTCTTCTTAAAGTTAGAGTTTACAGACCATTCCCAGTAGAAGATATTAAAAAAGCAGTAGCTAATGCTGATAAAATAGCTGTTCTTGATAAAAATATTTCTTTTGGAGTAGGTGGAGCTCTTTTTAATGATATAAAAGCTAAAGTTGATGTTGAAGCATATAATTTTATTATAGGACTTGGTGGAAGGGATATAACACCAACCCACATTGATGAAATAGTTGAAAAAACCAAAAATCCAGTTAACGATGTGACTTGGATTGGTTTAAAAAGGTAATAACTTAAAAACAAAGGAGGAATAAAATGGAAATACCTGAAGAAGAACTTTTAGCACCAGGACACAGAGGTTGTGCTGGATGCGGAGCTACAATTGGAGTAAGACTTGCTTTAAAAACATTAGGTAGGAATACCGTAGCTGTTTCAGCTACTGGTTGTTTAGAAGTTATTACAACACCTTTCCCTGAAACTGCTTGGGAAATACCTTGGATACATGTAGCTTTTGAAAATGCAGGTGCAGTAGCATCTGGTGTTGAAAGTGCTTTAAAAGCTCAAGGAAAAACTGATGTAAATGTAGTAGCTTTTGTTGGTGATGGAGGTACTGCAGATATTGGTATGCAATCATTATCAGGAGCTATGGAAAGAGATCATAATTTAATATATATTTGTTATGATAATGAAGCATATATGAATACAGGGGTTCAAAGAAGTGGATCAACCCCATATGGTGCATCTACTACTACTTCACCTAATGGAAAAGTTAGTTTTGGTGAAGATAAGCCTAAAAAGAATATGCCCCTTATAATGGCTGCTCATGGAGTTCCTTATGTAGCTACTGCCTCAATTTCATATCCTGAAGACTTTATGAAAAAGGTAAAAAAAGCATCTGAAATAGATGGTGCTTCATATATACACTTAAATCAGCCATGTACTACTGGTTGGGGATATGATCCATCAAAAACCATTGAACTTGGAAGATTAGCTGTTGAAACTGGGTCTTGGGCTTTGTATGAAATTGTTAATGGTGAATTTAAAGTAACTTACAAACCACAAATAAGAAAGCCAGTTACTGATTATTTAAATGCACAAAGAAGATTTAAACATTTATCTGATCAACAAAAAGAAAAAATTCAGGAATTTGTAGATAAACAATGTGTGGAACTAGGAATAGGATAATTAATTTGTGGAACTAGGAATAGGATAATTTGTGGAACAAGAAATAGGATAAGTAATTTGTGGAACAGAAGATATTAGAATAGGAAAATATCCATATTTTATTGCCTATGTTGATAATATTAACCTAAACATGAAAATAATTTTATGGGGGAATGAAGCTGGAAAAATTAATAATGCAGTCTGATTTGTGTGATGGCTGTTTAGATTGTGAAGGAGCTTGTTGTGGAATTTATGGAACACCACGAATCAATATTCGAGAAATTGAAGGTTCATATTACCCTATAGTTTGCCAACAATGTGAAGATGCTCCTTGTAAGATAATATGTCCTACAGAAGCTATGATTGGAAAAGATGTGGATGAAGAAAAATGTATAGCTTGTGGATTATGTATGATGGTTTGTCCATTTGGTGCAGTTACAGTTGAAAATAGAAAAGCTCAAAAATGTAATCAATGTTCAACTAGAGATGAAGGACCAGTTTGTATTAAAGCTTGTTCTAAAAGGGCAATATCTTTAATTGACTATGATGCGATAAAAATTAAAAAACAAGAAAAACATCTTTCTAAGCTTGCAGGAATAGAAAAATCCAAAAAAGAAAATAATTTTATTAATATTATAACAAGTTCTTCAAGAGCTAATAAAAGTTATAATGAGTAGCTATTTCAAAAAGATTAGAAGCTATGGAAAATATTGTATAGAGGTACTAAAATGACTGAATTAATTTCAAATCCTGAACTTTGTGTAGATTGTATGAAATGTGAGAGAAATTGCCCACAAAATGCAATCAGAGTAAGTGATGGAGTACCATTATTCTGTATGCATTGTGCACCAGAAAAAGCCCCTTGTTTAAACATATGTCCAGAAAATGCAATTGAAGAGCTTGGTGGAGCTATTGTAATTAATGGAGACAAATGTATTGGTTGTAAAATGTGCAGAGATGTTTGCCCAATTGGAGCAATTTCAATGAATGAAATTGGTCAAGCTAATAAATGTGATCTTTGTATCAATGAAAAAACACAACAATGTGTTGAATGCTGTCCAACTGATGCTTTAATTAATGATTCAAAAGACGTGATTTCTGCAAAACAAGATAAATTAGCTACTGAACTCAAAAGATTAAAAGAAATTTTAAAATAAATTTGAACTTAAGAAGCTATGAGAAGTTTCTCTTAAAAATTTAAAAAAATATGGCAATAGCTATTTATTAATTATAACAATAAATTTTATTTTTCAAAAAATTCTAATTTTTATTTTAATTTATTATTTTAATTTATTTTGTTTAAATATTATAAACCTACATTAAATCCTTTAAAAAATATTTAAAATTAAATAAATAATTTAGTAGTAAAATAAAACTTTGTAGCTAATGATTTTTTTTATGATGTGTTAATTAATCTTATTTATTAAAGTTTATATTTTTTTAATAATTTTTATTTATGATTTGTTTATTAATCTTATTTATTAATGTTTGTATTTTTTTAATAATTTTTATTAGTGATTTGTTTATTAATCTTATTTATTAAAATTTGTATTTTTTAATAAAAATAATTATTAACCATTTATTTTAAAAATTAATACAAATAAAATTGATTTTAGGAAATTAATTATTTTTTATAACTTGTTTCATTCAAACTTTTCTTCAATGAATATAATATTTAAAAAAAATAGATGTAAAAATCAGCTGGTTGAACCTTTGAAAATTATGTCAATTTTATTTTAGTTAAAATTCACGATTTTTTCCATCAATCTTATTCTTAAATTATGAAATTTGACTGTACATAAACTTTAGGGGAGAATGAAAAATGAATATTTCTGGTGAAAATATAGAGGCATTAAGAACCCAATTAAATTTTACTACAAGAGATTTTTGTGATGAATTAGAAATTGATATCAATGATTATGCTCTTTTTATTAGGGAAAATGATTTTAACCAATTTCCTGCAAATGCTGCTAACAAATTAACTTCTATCATGCTTGGAGAGGAACGAAAAAATTTATTAGCATATAAAGATAAATTTCCGAAGGAAACAGAAGGATATTTTGCTAATATTAAAATTTTAAAACATCTAGAAAAGCTATCAAAACTAGAAAAATCCCCAGATGAAGTTGGTCCTATAACAGTTGAATTCCACCCTACAAACATTTGTAATCATGCTTGTAACGCTTGTACTTTTGGAATATCAAATATTGGGAAAGATAAAAAAAATACTTTTGACATTGAATTATTGGATGACCTTATCACAGATTTGAAGAAACTTGAAGTAAAGGGAATTGATATTACTGGTGGTGGTGATCCATTATGTCATAAAGAAATAGACAAAATAATTAGCTCATTTGCTGAATCATTTAATGTTGGTCTTGTGACAAATGGATATGAACTAAATAAGGAAAATGATCTTGAAAGAAAAAAAGAACTTAGAAAAACTATTTTGTCAAGTTGTACTTGGTGTAGAATAAGTGTTGATGCAGGTTCTCAAGAAGTATATTCTATTATGCATGGTGATAAACCCCATATTAAATTCAATGATATTGTTAAAAAAATAGAGATTTTAGCTAAAGAAAAAATTGCTATGGAATCAGAAACAACACTAGGAATATCATTTTTATTGACTCCTTATAATTTCCTTGATTTAATAAAATCCATAAGTATTTTTCGAGAAATAAAAGGTATTGATTATTTTCAAGTAAAGCCTATTGTAATATCTCCATTTGAAAGAAGTAAAGAAGGAATAATTTTTTGGGATAAAAGATTATTTGAATTATTAACTGTTATCAAAAGCTATGAAACAGAAAGCTTTAAAATTTTTACCTTATCTTATAAATTTTCTGATATGCTCCTAAGTGAAGATTCAGGTTTGCCATTTACGAAATGTTGGGGTCATCCATTTTATCCTACAATAGCTGCTGATGGTAGTATATTAGTTTGTTGTCATATGTTACTCAATCTTTTGGATAATAAGAAAATTGGAGTGTATGGTAAAATAAGCAAAAATGAAGGCTTTTATGAACTTTGGAATAGGCACTCTAGATTTGAAGAGGGAGACAATATTCATGTTCGTCTATGTCCATGTAATTGTAAATTATCAGAAACAAACAAAGTATTGGAAAATTTCTATGGGCAAAAAATCATGCACAAAAATTTTATTAATTGATTAAGGTACTTTAGAATTATGTGTGAAAATTTTATTAATTAAGGTACTTTAGAATCTCACATGAAAATTTTATTAATTAACTAGCTAAATAATCAAAGCCATCATTGACGTAATGAAACACTTTTAGCAAATTCATCAATTCTTAGTAGTGAGGTTGAAAAAATGATAAAAGAAGAACTTATTTCAGATACTATCTATCAACTTTATAAAAAAGCAGCTATAATACTACCAGAAGATGTGAAATATTCACTTGAAACTGCTTTTAAAGTTGAAGATGATGAAATTGCCAAGTTAAATATTGAAGCTATTTTGAAAAATATTAAATTAGCTGAAGAAAAATCAATTCCAATGTGCCAAGATACAGGATTGCCAATAATATTTGTAAAACTTGGTAATGTTAAAGTAGAAAACCTTTATGAAGGGATTAAAAAAGGGGTTGAAAAAGCTACTGAAGATGTTCCACTTCGACCAAATGTAGTGGATCCAATATCAAGGAAGAATTCCAGAAACAACATTGGAAAAAACATTCCTCAAATAGATATTGAATTAATTGATGAAGATTATTTAGAAATAACAATACTTCCAAAAGGTTTTGGTTCTGAAAACAATAATGCTCTTAAAATGGCATTACCTGGAGAGGGAGTTGAAGGAATTAAAGCTTTTGTCCTTGAAACAGTTCTTAAAGCTGGTGGAAAACCTTGTCCTCCAACAGTTGTAGGTGTTGGAATTGGAGGAACATCGGACTTAGCTATGAAAACAGCTAAAAAAGCACTTCTTAGAAAAATTGGAGAAAAAAACCCTGATTCAGTTTTAGCTACACTAGAGAAAGAAATTTTAGAAGAAATAAATAAGTCTGGAATTGGTCCAATGGGTTTAGGTGGGAAAACAACCACACTTGATGTGAAAATTGATAAAATAGCTACACATACTGCAGGACTTCCAATTGGAGTTTGCATTCAATGTTGGGCTCATAGATATGCTACTGCAATTTTAAAAGATAGCTAATGAATATAAAGAAGTATTAGGGTGAAATATTAATAAAATTTTTAAAAAAAATAATTTAAATATTTGTAAAATTTAATAAAAAAATTATTAAAAAAAATATAGAAAATAAAAAAAAGAATATTTATTATTTTTTAACCTTGACTCCATCTTTAGGACTTATTTTAACATTTTTTGTAGTAAGTTTACACAATGCTTGTTTATATATAGTATTATAAGTACTACCAGCAATATTCTTTGTAAATTTAGAGTTACTAATTCTTAATGTAAAAGGCAAATAATCATGTTGACCTACTTTTTCAGCGAAAATAGCTCCTCCTCTTTTTGCTTTATTATTGGTAAAAGTGGACCCAGTTATATCTGTGTTATCTGAAGCATAAATAGCTCCACCATCATTTTTTGCTTGATTATTTTTGAAAGTAGATTTACTCACAGTAGATTGAGCACACAAGGAAATAGCTCCACCATTACTTCCTGCACTATAACCTGTAGCTTTGTTATTGATGAAAGTACATTTATTCACAGTAGTTTTAGCAAAAGAACATATAGCTCCAGCAAAATTCCCATTGTTATAGGTGAAAATGGAACTTTTTACAGTTAAAATTCTCCCTCCAGCATAAATAGCTCCACCCCAACCTTCTGCTTTGTTATTGGTGAAAATACATTTACTTATGGTGGTTTTATATACATAAGTAGTGAGAATACTTTGACTTGCTTTGTTATTTTTAAAAGTAGATTTACTAATAAATAATTCTCCTTCAAAAGAATCAATAATTCCACCATAGCTATTTGTAAAAGTACAACCTTTTAAAGACAGACTACCATTTTTTTGATTAATAGCACTTCCAAATGATGAGAATCCATTTGTAAATTTTAAGTTGTTTAGGGATACTTTATTTCCAGAGCTATTGAAAAATTGATTTCTATTTTCACCATTAATTACAACATTAGAACCTAATCCAGTTATAATGATATTTTTATTAATGACAAAATTGGTGTTATTTTGACCTTTATAAACACCATTTTTTAAAGAGATTGTATCTCCATTTACAGCTAATTTAACAGCTTCCTTTATTCCTCCTGGTGTATCAGGACTTATGGTTATATTTACAGCATTAATAACACTTATTGTGTTAATAGTTAAGATAGCTATTAAAATTATTGAAGATAACAACAATAACTTTCTTAAATTTCGCTTTTTTAAATATAATTCATTAATATGAATCACCTCAAAAATTTTATTGTTGTAATATATCTATTTTAGCTATGTTACTTTTTCTGATTTTATTATCTTAATTTTCAAATTTTTTCAAGAAAAATTGAAAAAGTTATTAAAGTAGATAGGAGACTTTAAATAAGTTAATGGTATTGAAATATCCAGTATGTATCCTATATTTTTATTAAAAAATTAATAAAAAAATAAAAAAATCATTCATAAAATATTAAAAATTATATTTTTTAAATTAAAAAATTATATATTTATAAAAAAAATAAAAAAGTAGCTATTTATACTTTAATGAAAATATTATTAGCTATCTTTTAGGTTTTTTAAGAGTTAACATGAAAATTGTTCTTTGACCAATTTCAACAGCTCTATCACCTATTCTTTCAAGGAATCTAGCTATGAAAACTAAATTAATAATTTGATTAATAGTTTCCTTATCCTTAAACATACAATCTGTAACTTGTTCTAAGATTGTATCGAAAAGATCATCTACTTTATCATCATCACTACGTAACTCTTTTGCCATGTCTACATTTTGATCTAGGAAGGCATAAATTCCTTTACTTAGCATCATTTGCACATAATCTGCCATGTACTGTAAATCTTCTTTTAATTTATCTGGAATATTAACCTCTTTTATTAAAGCTGATACTTCAGCTATATTAGCTGCTAAAATAGAAATCCTTTTTATATGGCTACTAACCCTTATAGTGGATTCAATAAACATTAAATCACCAGCAAGTGGTTGTTCTGCAGCTAAAAATCGTATGCACATTCTTTCCAAATCAAAAGTAGCTTCATCTATCTCTTTACCTGCAGATTTTACTTCTTTAGCTATTTTTTCATCATACTTACTTAATAAAGTAATAGCTTTTCTGTGAGATTCAATAACCATTTGCCCTATTTTTTCAGCTTCATCCTTAACACTATTTATTCTGTTTCTAAATGATATTCTTGGATAGTCCCTATCCACTCTAATCATCCCCATTATTTAATCTTTTACTCAGTAATAATAAATCATCTTTCAAATAGCTAAAATTTCTTTAGATTTTTAAAATAGCTATTGTCTAACCAAACCTTCCAGTAATATAATCCTCAGTTTTTTTATTTTTTGGATCAATGAAAAGTTTATCGGTTAAATTACTTTCAATAATCTCACCATTTAAGAAAAATGAAGTGTATTTTGAAACCCTTGTAGCTTGTTGCATATTATGAGTTACAATAATAATTGTATAATCTCGCTTCAATTTATGAATTAAATCTTCAATCTTTGTTGTTGATATTGGATCTAAGGCAGAGCAAGGTTCATCCATTAAAATAACTTCTGGATTATTAGCTATGGTTCTAGCTATGCAAAGTCTTTGTTGTTGTCCTCCAGATAATCCCATAGCTGAATTTTCAAGTTTTTCTTCAACTTCATCCCACAAAGCAGCTGATCTTAAAGCTTCTTCTACTCTTGCAGCTAAAGTATCATTATCTGAAATTCCATGAATTCTGAGTCCATAAGCTACATTTTCAAATATAGACTTGGGAAATGGGTTAGGTTTTTGAAAAACCATACCTACCTTTTTTCTTAAATCAACAACATCCATTTTGGGATTGTAAATATCTTCACCATCTAATAAAACACTACCCTCATGGCGAAAGCTTGGAATCAAATCATTCATCCTATTTACTGTTCTGATAAATGTAGATTTACCACATCCAGAAGGACCTATTAAAGCTGTAACATTATTTTTAGGTATTTCTATGTTTACCGCTTTAAGGACCTTATTATCTCCAAAATAAACATTTAGATCTTCTACTTCTATTCTATTCATTATTAACCCCTTTCAATAAAATTAGACTTTAACAATAAAATAATAATATTAAAAATATTTTTAATAAATTTATAAAAAAATTAAACAAAAACATTAACAGTATTTATAAAAATATTTTAAAATTATTTAACAATTTCTTAATAAAATTTTTAACAAATTCATGATAAAATTTATAAACATATTTTTATAAAAAATTATTACCTACCCATAATCTTATTTTGATACCTATCAACAGCTAAGTTAGTGAGAATTGTAACAAAAAGTACAAGTATTACAAGAACAGCTGCTGTTCCATAAGCATTTTCAAGTGAAATACCTTCAGTAGCTAAAATATACAAATGAAGTGGAAGTGGTCTTCCAGGATCAAATATTGACAATGGAAGAGATAAAGCTGCTCCAACAGCAAACATTACAGCTGCTGCTTCTGAAATAGCTCTTGTCATTCCTAAAATTACTCCTGTAACTATTCCTGGAATAGCTGCAGGTAATACAACCCTATAAACTGTTTGCCATTTTGTAGCACCTAATCCATAGCTACCTTCTCGAAAGGAACTTGGTATTGAAGAAATTGTAACTTCTGAAACTTGAAAAATCGTTGGAATCGCCATGATTGCAAGGACTAAACCTCCTGAAAGGATGGACCATCCTAATCCTAGAAATATCACGAAAAATGCTAATCCAAAAAGTCCAAATACTATTGATGGGATTGAAGCTAATGTTTCTGCACCAAATCTTATTATTTTAACCAACCAATTTTCACCAGCATATTCCGCCAAATAAACTGCTGCACCAACACCTAAAGGAGTAGCTACAATACCAGCTATAAGAGTAACAAAAAGACTTGAAACAATCATTGGGAAAATTCCACCTTCTCTTCCAGAATCAATAGGATTTGAAAATATAAAATCCAAATTAATTGCTGGAAGTCCCATAGCTAATATATATCCTAGAATAAAAATCAAAATCAAAATTGTGATTAATCCAGAAATAATAAAGACGATATTCATTATTCTCTGTGATGTTTTAGGAGATAAAATTCTAAATCCCATAGCTATTCAACTCCATTAATAAACTTAGATTAAATAAGTTTAAATTCGTGGATTTACAGTTTTTAAGAAAGTTATTCATAAATAAACTAATTAAATCACACTTAGTAAGAAAGCTACTCATAAGTAACCTCCCCCTATATCTACCTTATACTTATATTGAATATAATTTGCAATTATAAGCAAAATCATGATTATTAAAAATAATACAATAGCTGTTCCAAATAATGCATTATAGTGAAGTCCTGTAGCATAACCCATTTCAATAGCTATATTTGCAGTTAAAGTACGAACTGGATCAAAAATAGACTCTGGAATTTGTACAACATTCCCTACAACCATGATAACAGCTAATGTTTCCCCAATAGCTCTTCCCATTCCTAAGATAATAGCTGTGACAATTCCTGGAAGAGCAGCAGGAAATATGATATTTTTTATTGTTTGCCAGTTAGTTGCTCCTAATCCAAAAGAAGCTTCCCTATATTCATGAGGTACGGATCTTAAGGAATCTTGAGAAATACTAATAATTGTTGGTAAAACCATTACTGTTAAGATTAAAGAAGCTGAAAACATACTAAAACCAGTTCCACCAAAAGTTTCACGTATGAATGGAACCAATACTATCAAACCAAAAAAACCATAAACAACAGATGGAATTCCAGATAAAGTTTCTACAACAGGTTTTAAAATCTTTCTTATACTATTAGGAGCTACTTCTGCCATAAATATAGCACAAAGAAGTGATAAGGGTACTGCCATAAGTAAGGACAATAAGGTTACACATAATGAACCTATTATCATTGCAAATACACCATATTCTCCTCGACTTGGTGACCAATTTAAACCAAATAAAAAGTTAAAAAATCCATAGTCTTCAAAAGCAGGTAATCCTTCCACTAGGATAAATAAAATTATAATAAAAATTACCATAATGGAAAAAATAGCTGTTATAAAAAGCCCTTTTTCAATTAAAAATTCATGAGTTCTATTTTTGTCCATGATAAACCCCTATATATTTTAATATATTATAATTTTAATAAAGAATGTATATTTTTATAATTTTGATTAAAAATTTATTTGAAATTATTGATAACTTTTATAATTAATCAAGAAATCTTAATAATCTTTAATAAAGAATTTAATTGATTTTAATTAAATGAATCTTTAATAATTTTTAAATAATTTTTATATAAAAGAATTTAATTGATTTTAATTAAATGAATCTTTAATAATCTTTATAAT
>WRMT01000057.1 GCA_009777005.1 Methanobrevibacter sp.
TTTTAATTTAATTTTATTGATATTAATTGAAATGATATAGTAATAAATAAAAATTAATTGATATTAAGAAAAAATATAAAATAAATAAAAATTTTTAATAAAAATCTATTGATATTTAGAAAAAATATAAAACAAATAATATATTCGAAATTTGATATAATTTAATATAAAAAAATTAAATTATTCAAATTTAAATATATTTTTTTAAAAAAAATAAGAATAAGGTTAAAAAGCTATTAAGGTGATATTATGAGAAAAGGATGGATTGTTGGGATTTTTTTAGCTATTCTCTTCATAGGATTTATTGGTAGTGGTCTGATTTATGATAACTTAACGAATCAGAATAGCTTAAATATGGACAACATTTGGTGGTGGGAATTTGATGGTAATTTAGTAAGTCAAGAAAGAACAGTAGAAGGATTTGATAGTATTTCGCTTGATGGTGTAGGAGATGTGAATGTATATCCTGGGGAAGAATATAAGGTAATAGTAAAAACTAGTAGTAGTTTACAGGAAAAAGTTATAACTACAGTCAATGGCAGTACATTGCACATTGACCAAAATCAAGGAAACTATAATGACTTAAATAATATTACAATAGATATCTACCTACCTGAGTTGAAAAATATATCTTTAAGTGGTGTTGGCAACTTTAAAATTAATAATGGGAATGCTTCAGAATTTGGAGTTTCACTTTCAGGAACAGGTACTATTGATGCTGAAGACTATCAGGTGGAAAATGCTAATGTAACACTTTCTGGAGTTGGAGATATAAGTATATGGGTAACAAACACATTAGAAGGAAAGTTATCTGGAATGGGAGCTATTGATTCACAAAAATATCCAATGAAAAATGGCAATATCATACTCTCTGGAGTTGGAGATATAAGCATATGGGTAACAGAAAATTTAAAAGGAGACTTTTCTGGTTTAGGTAGTGTTTCATACAAAGGAAATCCAATGAAAGATATTAATTCTAATGGTATTGTAGCTATAGAACCAATGAATTAATAAAAAAATAAGAACTAAGTCTTAAAATGATTTTTTCCTCTAGCTAATATTAGCTACAATTGTTTTTTTTAAAATCTATGATTTTGTCTTAGAAAAACAGTATTTTACAATGATGGAAAAATTTTAATTTTAAATAATTATTACAAACTAAAATAAGGATTATAATTAATTTATTTAGATTAATAAATATATTTAAAAGAAATATTATAAAAATAATATTTAATAAGCTATTATAATATTATTCATTGAATTTAATCCAAATAATTATAATTATTATAAACTAAAAATCATTTTATTAGATTAATTTAAAAAAAAAAAAAATTATAAATTTTAAATAATAATTTATATTTATAGGTTATTTTAACTGTAATCGGTGTTCAAGCTTATGAAAACTAAAATACGATATATTCGCCAAGAAGCAGGGATAAGCCAAGGAGATTTAGCTAAAAAGGTTAATGTAAGTAGGCAAACAATCAGTGCTCTTGAAAATGGAAGATATAATCCATCATTAGTTTTAGCATATAAAATAACTAAAGTTCTAGGCTGTCCTCATATTGAAGACTTATTTTTATTAGAAGATGAAGAATAAATAAAGGTTAATCTTTTTAAACAAATGAAGAAGAATAAAAAGGATTACACTTTAAAACAAATGAAGAAGAATAAAAAAAAGGTTTCCTTTTTAACTGTTTACCTTTTTAAACAAATGAAGAAGAATTAATGAACTTTAAATTAAGAGGTTTTTCTATGATATTAGAAATTTTTAAAGATTCTTTCGAATATTCTTTTAAAGAACCAAAAACCATTTTAAAGCTAGGGATATTATCATTTTTAAATTTTTTGATTGTTCCTTACTTTTTATTAAATGGTTATTCCTATAGAATAACAAAAATAGGAATAAACGGAATGATTAATGGAAATGATCCATTACCTGAATTTAAACATTGGGGAATAATGTTTCTTGAAGGAGTGAAAATATTTATTGTGAGGACTGTTTACTTAATCCCTGGAACACTGATATTTTTCACTCTTTCAGCTACTATAATAAGTATGGGAAAATTTTTAGGACTTATGGTATTAGCTACTGAACTAGGAGTCATTGCAATAAGTACAATTGTGTGGCATATTTTCTATCTATTTTCAATTGTAGCTGTTCCAAATATGATAAATAACAATGGATCTTTAAAATCCGCATTTAAAATTAGAGAAATAATAGAAATTTCAAAGTCAATTGGTATTTTTAAATATGTGCAATTTTATATAGGGTGTATTGTACTCGTATTAGGTATTATATCAGCTACACTTCTATTAATAGCATTGATTATTTTAACTTCTGGATTAGCATTATCCTCAGTAATTGGTCCTGTGGCATTTGGCTATGCTGGAATATTTATATCAATTGCATCAACTATGGCTTTAGTTTTGATCATATCTCCATTTTTCATGGTTTTTGAAAGTAGAACAATGGCTTTAATGTATAATACAAGAGAAAGTTAATCAAATTATCTAATAAGACTTTTTATCCATTTTCAAAATTTATTATTTAATTTAGCTAGTATATTAATTAGCTATTTTAAATTTTACTATTTTAAAGGATTGCCAGTAGCTATGGTTTTCTTAAAAAAGCTTTTTTAAAATTAAAAATAAGATTTTTTGGATTTAGACATGTATTTCAAGTGTATTATTTATAGTTTTTATGATTATTTTAAAGGTAGAATCTGATTTTTTTCAAGGATAACTTAGCTAATAGTTTAATTCAGCTATTATTTTGATAATTAGATTTTTATAGATAATTTTAATATTAATTTATTATTTTAATAGAAAATAGAAGGGATATTTTTAAATATTTATTGATAATTTGTTTTTTTAAAATAATAAGTATAAGATGTGATAAGTTTCTTTTGAAAAATATTAAAAAAGTTGATAAATTTTGGAAAAATGTAAATAATATTTCAAACATATGACAATCATCACATATTATCTTTATGGAACGAAGTCATTGGAAAATCTGAATAATATTATTGAATAGAGATTTATTTAATAATTTATAGCTACTTTAAAAAGGAGGAAAAATGAATGAGGAGTGTTATAGAAATTGATAAATTAATAAAAGAAGCAGAAAAAAGAGGAGATGAAAAAGAAGTTAAAGAATTAAAAAAAGAAAGACTTCATTCAGATTTAAATATGAGAAAACGGTGGGAGGAATTGATGAGATAGTGAAAAAAAATAAATTAAATTTATTAGAGAAAGGATTTTTGCAATAATTTATAAAGAATAATTTTATTAAATTTATTTTTTCTATAGTACTCAATATTGGATTTTAAAATGAGGATAATTTTAAACTTGTTTAAAATCATTTAAATCATATTTTATTTAAATAAAATTTAATAAATTAATGAGATTGACATTTTTAAAAATTTTGTCAAATACTATAACTTAAACATTCTTATTTAAAAAAATAATTAATAATAAATTATAAAGGATTATATTTAAAATTAATAAATAATTAAAAAATTTAAATAAAAATAAGCAATATTAAAATGTAACTTAATGTTAAAATGAGGCATTTTAATGATTTTGGAATTTTTACCATTAGCTATAAAAGTTATAATAATATGTTTTTCAATAATAGGTTTATATTACTCAATAGGGCTTAATAAAAAAAAATTCAAAAAAGTTTCGTTTATTTATTTTACAAATTTAAATCTTGTTTTTTGTATAATATATTTTGTTTTTTCTATTTTTGTTTATAATAACAAATTATTAAATGATATTAATGGATTTATAATATTATCAGCTACTGTGACTATGATAGTATATCAATTTGTATTAGTTCCAAAGTATCAAAAAATAGGAAATAGCTATAAAGTATTTTCCCCCACAAATATAGTTGTTCATTATGTGATTCCATTATTAGTTATTTTAAACTGGTTTATATTCACAGAGAAAAGTCAGTTTTCATATTATTCTCCTTTTTTATGGATAATACCATTTTTAATCTATTTTTCTCTAATCATGCTACATGCTCATTATAGCTGTTTAAAAGAATTTAAAAAAGTTAGATACCCCTATTATTTTATGGATTTAGATAAAATAGGTGTTAAAAAAACTTTAAAAAATCTTTTAATCTTTTCTTCCATAGCTATTGCCTTAGGATATTTATTAGTTTTCCTTGATTTTTTTTTAAAATAATATTATAGCTATGAAGATTTTTTGAAAAGGAGAGATTAGCTATTGAGTTTGGAAGATTAAATAATGAAATTAGGAAGATATCATTTTTATTTTTGTATATTTCATTAAATTTACTGATTAAGTTTTATTTAATCAAATTTACACGAATTACAGATAAGCTAATATTTTATGATTTTTATTTCTTATTTGATAAATTATTTAATATTTGATAAGTTTATTTCTTATTTAAAAAGTTTATTTTGTATTTGATAAATTTACTTCTTATTTGATAATAATATATATCGTTAGATAAGTTTATTTCTTATTAAAGAAATTTATATCTCATTAGATAAGTTTATTTCTATTTTTTATTAAATTTTCTTATTTTTTGATAAATGTAATCTTTTTCAAATAAAATGTTATAAATTATTTGAATCATTTAAATTTTAAATGAATTTTATCTTTATTAAATATATTATCCTTTAAAAATAATTTTTTCTATTTTCTATGATTTGAATATCATTTACTTACTAATATTTAATAAAAAAACTTTTTTCTTTGAATATAGTCCATTAATAGATTAGCTATAATGAAAATAGAAATTATATTATACTTGTAAACTAATATTATTAATTAATAATAACATCATAAATAAATTAATAATAATGCCTGAAAAAATAATATAAAGAAAAAGGAGGGTAAAATTTGGAACTAAGTCAAGTTCAAATTGCAGCTTTATTGCATGATATAGGGAAATTTTATCAGCGAGCTACTGAAAATAGTGATAAAAATCTTCATGAAAAATATAAAAATCTAGGTAAAGAAGATTTCGGTGATAATGGAGCACATTCAAAATGGTCTGGAGAGCTTGTAAGAGATGTGTGGGGAGAAGAGGTTGAAAATTTAGTTTTATACCATCACAAACCAAAAAATTCAGATTATGAAGGTTTAGCTAAAATTATTCAAAAAGCAGACCATCATGCTTCAAGTGAAAGAATGGAAAATGAAAAAAATCTTCAAGTTAATAGAGAACCGTTAATATCTATTTTTTCACGAGTGAATCTAGAGAAAAATGAAAATGAAAAAGAATATTATGTTCCTTTAGAGCCATTGACTCTGGATAAAAATACTTTTGAAAAGATTAAACCTCAGCCTGGAAAAAAAATTAATATGGACTATAAATCATTGTGGACTGATTTTAAAAATGAATTAAAAAGAATAGATACTCCAAATTTTAATACTACATTAGCTATTCTTAAAAAATACACATCTACAATCCCTTCTGCAGTGTATAAATCAAAAGCAGATATATCATTATATGATCACTTAAAAACTACAGCTGCTTTAGCAACTTGTAGGTTTAGGTATGAGGAGGAAACTAAAAAACTTCAACAAACCAACCATCAAAAAGTATATTTATCTGTTACTGGAGATATTTCAGGAATACAAAAATTCATTTACAAGGTTTCAAGTCCGCAAGATGCCCAATCTGGGATGAGTAAAAGACTTAGAGGAAGATCATTATATTTAAATTTACTTAATGATAGTATTGCTTCAAGATTAATAGAAGATTTAGGTTTTAATCAATCTAATATTCTATTTTGTGGAGGAGGAAGATTTATAATTGTTGTAGCTAATACTGAAAAAATTAAATCTGAAATTGATGAGTTTAAAGAAAAAGTTAACAATTTTTTCATTGAAAAATTTAATGCTGAGCTTTATTTAGGACTTGATTATGAAGAATGTTCTGGAGAAGATTTAGAAAGTTTTGGAAATGTTACTGCAGATTTAAACACGAAATTAGTTGAAGATAAAAAACACAAATTCATTAATCAATTAGATAAAGTTTTTGAAATA
Source organism: Methanobrevibacter sp. (assembly GCA_009777005.1). Taxonomy (GTDB): domain Archaea; phylum Methanobacteriota; class Methanobacteria; order Methanobacteriales; family Methanobacteriaceae; genus Methanorudis. The sequence goes on from WRMT01000057.1 coordinate 6,037, forward strand.
GAAAAAGAAGTTAATCATGACAAAACTTGCTCTGTTTGTGGAAAAATTACAGGAGAAGAAATTTGTATTGTTTGTAAAGATCATGAAAATTTAGGTAGAAATGCAACAAACTCAAAGTTTTTGATAAAATGTTTTTCAAAATCAAAGCATAAATATGATTTTTATGAAGAAAAATTAGGTATTGGTTACTTATTTAAAAGTTATCCTGGAACAGTTGACTTTATAAAGAATTTAAATGACAACCATGAAAAATATGAAAAAATAGAGATTATACGATTAAATAGTACGGATTTTTTAACTGAAGAAGTGATTTTAGCTATTAAATCTGTAAAAGAAGAAATTTTAAATAAAATAAGTTTAAGCTTTAATTTCATGGGAAATACCACTCCTAAATTTATTGGAAAATCCATTGGTGAAAACAAGATTAATACAGCTTTATACTTTGAACATTTATCTAAGATTAGTAAAGGTTCTAATAAATTGGGAATAGTTAAAATGGATGTGGATAATCTAGGTAAAATTTTTACAAGAGGATTTAAACATTTAGAAGAAGAAAAATTGAGAAAAACAGGAGAAGAAAAGATAATAAAGGTTAAAGGAGCTACAATTTCCCGAGTATCAACCTTATCTTCTCAATTAGATATGTTTTTTTCAGGATTTATTAATGAAATAGCTAAAGAGTTTAGGATTTTCTCTGAGATTTGTCCAAGTTGTGAAGAAAAACTACAGAAGGGAAAAATAGAAAAAATTGAATTAGATATTCAAAAAGAAGATTCAGATGCTAAATTATCAGATATTTCTGAATCAGACGAGGATAGTTTCATTATTTATCGTGAAATGGAAAATAAAGTTTGTTCAGATTGTGAAAAATATGCAATCCCTACAATCCATATTAACTATTCAGGTGGGGACGATTTATTAGTTTTAGGACCATATGACGATATAATAGAATTTTCACGAGAATTTAGAGAAAAATTTAGACAATGGACATGTGAAAATCCGTCCATAACTTTATCAGCAGGAATTAATATTGTTGATTCAAAATTCCCTATTGGTAAAGCAGTTATTACCTCTGATGATTATCTTGAAGCTTCCAAAAATTGTGGTAAAGATAAAGATAAGATTACATTATTTAATGATGTAGTTAAATGGGATAATAATAATGACACAACAAAAAGTTATTATGAATTACTTGATTTTAGTAAAGAATTGGAGGAATATGTAGAAAATGATGATATAAGTAGAGGAATGATTTATACTATGCTTAGATTGTGGCAAGATACATTTCGTGATTATAGTGAAATTCCAAGTAATTCAGACGAATGGGAAGAAAATAATCGCTGCCGTATGCAAAAAAAGAAGTATGTGCCTAAATTTAAATACAAATTAAGGTTAATAAAAGATACTATTATAAGAGATGATTTAGATAAAAAAGGAGTTAAATTCATGCCGTGGATTAGAATTCCTGTTTCATGGACAAGTTTAAGAACAAGATAATTTAATTATATTTCAATAAGTTTGTTATAGGTGATTTTATGGCATTTAATAGAAAAGATGATTCAAATAAGGATAGAACCGTGGATAACATTATCATGGAAATCAATAGATTAAATGAGTTAAAAGAGTTGAAACCAAAGATATACGCAGATGAAGAGGGATATGCTGGCAAAATAGCTAAAAAATTCTCTAAAGGAAGGGATGATAGCCAAAAATTAAATTCAAATCAACTTAGAAAATTTTTTGGAGCTATTAGAGATATTGAATCTAAAGAAGGGAACTGGGAAGAAATTGAACCACAATTTTACTTACTTAAACCAAAATTAGCTGTTTCTGTAGGGCGAAAATTAATACCAAAGGATTTTTATGAACTTATGAAAGCATGTATGAGTAAAGTTGATGTTGGAGAGGATGAAGATAAACTTAAAAACTTTGATACTTTAGTCAAGTTTTTAGAAGCTATTGTTGCATATAGTAAGTACTATAATCCTAAATAAATCAATATAACCCTTTAATTCGTAGTTTTGAGATAAATTTTTTAAGATTTCTGCATATAATTAAATGAATTTCAAAAACGATTAAAAGAAATTAAAAAATAATTAAAATAATTAAAAAAAGTCCAAAAATGATTAAATGAAACATTGTCAAATTTTAAAGAATAATAGGAGAAATATCCATGTTTAAAGAAAATTATATTATAAATGGGAAAATAATTTTAGAAACAGGTTTACATGTGGGTGATTCAAAAGATTCAATTGAAATTGGAGTTATTGATAATCCAATTATAAGAGATAGAATATCTGGTCTTCCTTATATTCCAGGATCTTCGCTTAAAGGAAAACTCAGGTCATTGTTAGAATTAAACGATAAAGAGTCAGCCAATAATGTTATTAAAAATAGAGGAGGACCTTCCTCTGATGCAAATTGTAAAGCTGCGAGAATATTTGGTGCATCTCCAACTGGTGAAACTAAACCTAATTTCCCTACTAGAGTAATTGTGAGAGATTCATTTCCAACTCCTGAATCTATTGAAAAATGGGAAGAAAAAGAAGATATTGTAAGAGGTGCTGAAGTAAAGTATGAAAATACTATTAACAGGATAACTTCAGCAGCTAATCCACGACCAACTGAAAGAATTCCAAAAGAATCAGAATTTAATTTTGAAATAATTTTAAGTGTTTATGACTCTCATGAAGGATCTGATGACATAAAATCTTTTGAAGGAGATAATGGAAAAGAAAATTTACTTGGAGTCTTTGAAGCTATGCTTCTTTTAGAAGATAACTATTTAGGTGCTTCAGGTAGTAGAGGTTATGGGCAAATAAAATTTGACAAAATCACTCTTAAAAAGAGAGACCAGAACTACTACAAAGAAAAACAAGATGATGAAACCATCATTGAAAATTCTTCAATTATTGATACTGTTGAAAAGATAAAAGCTATTTAGGAGAGAAAAAATGCTGGTTTATATTAAACCTCTATCAATCTTTCCAGAGCTACACTCAGACACAATATTTGGAGCAATATTATCGGCTATCAGTGAATTATATCCTCCTGAAAAAGTTGAAGATTTGCTTTTAAAATTTAAAGATAATCCTCCATTTCTTGTTTCATCATCTTTTCCATATGTTTCAAATGGAAAAGAAAAGATAAGATTTTTTCCAAAAATTATTGAAAGTAAAAAAGAATCATCAGACAAAAATGATCTTACTGGAAATGATTTTCATGATGAAAACTTAGATAGTAAAAAGAAATATAAAAAAGTAGACTTCATTGAAGAAAATTTATTCTTTAAACTTTCATCTGGAGATATGAAAGAGTTAGATATTATAAATAATTTAAAAGACTATACTATTAAATCTAATTTATTATTTAAAAAAACTCTAGATATAAAAGGAAAACACAAAAAAACCATTACTCCAAACAACACGATTAATAGGATTACCTTAGAAAGTGAAGCTATTTTTTATAGTGAAGGCTTTGAATTTACTGATATGGGGCTTTTTTTCTTAGTGGATTTTAGAGAAAAAGAATATGAAGATATGGTTTGCTCAGCTATTAAATTTTTAAAAGATCGTGGTTTTGGAAGAGATATATCAATCGGTAAAGGTCATTTTGATTATGAAATTGATGATGATTATCGTTTAGTTGAAAATAAAGGAAATTATTTTATAACCTTGTCAAGATTTATTCCAAATACTGAAGACTTGAGTAAAATAAATGAATACTCTGGATATGAGATTGATTCAAAAAGAGGAAAAAGTTCTGGTGGAGAACTTAGAAAACAGGTGAGATTTTTTAAAGAAGGTTCTACTTTTGCAAGTTATAAAGAATTTTATGGGCAGATTGTTGAATCAGGGAAAGATTCTCCTGCAATAGAGTATGGGTATGCTTTTCCAATGAATTATAATAAAGAGGATGATTAAATGTTTGATTCTAATATTAAATCTTATGAATGTAAGATACAAACATTAACCCCAGTTCATATTGGTTCTGGAAATAAATATACTTCTGCAGAATATGTTTCACCAAAGCTTAAAACTAAAAAAGGAGGTAGTGTTCAAGTAGTTAGAAGAATAAATTTTGATAAATACTATTCTGGCTTATCTGAGGATAAAACAGAAGAATTCTTAGAAAATCTTTCCGATTTTAATTTTAAATTAAGTGATTTTGATTCTAACATTTCTCACAAATATAAACGATATAATTCTATAAATAAAACTCCTAATAAATTTCCAAATGAAATTATTGAACATGTGCGAACTATGGATGAATTATTTATTCCAGGTTCTTCCCTTAAAGGAGCTATTAAAACAGCTATACTGTACAATTTAATTGATTATTCTCACATGGATGATGTTGAAAATTTACTACGAAGTGGGAGATATGGGGAGTTTATTCCACCTTTTGAAAATTTTACTAATAGCTTTTTTTCATCTCGAGGAGGAGGACAATCAGCACAATATAATATTTCTAAATTTTTTCAAGTTTTTGATTCTTCAACACGTAAAACAGCTGATATTCACAGTATTATTAGTATAATGGGTAAAAAAGACTCATATGATGGTCTTGAATATTATAAACGGAATAATCGTGTTGTTGAAAGTTTTTTAGAAACAATTCCTATTAACAATACTTTAAAGTCTAAAATTTCCATAAATTATGATTCAAATGTTTATAGTTCTCTAAATTTAAAGAGCAAAGAAGATTTAATTGATATAGATAATATTAAAAATTATATTTACAATTTTTCAAAAGATATTATTGAATATGAGCGTGAATTTTTAGATAAGTATAGCTACAGTAACAATGATTTGAAAAGTGCAAATTCCAAGTTAAGTAGCCATTATAAATTACTTAATAAACATAACACTCCAGAAACTCCAATTCTCAAATTAGGTGCAGGATCAGGATTCATGGCTATGACTATTGGGATTAAAATAAAAAACCTTGATAAAAACTTATTTGAAAGAATAAGAAAAGCTTTAAGAGGTAAAAATTACAATTATGAGTTTCCTAAATCTCGAAAGATAATAAAAAGAAATAGTATGCCATTAGGATGGGTTAAATTAAACATTAATTAAATTTCTGCCAAATAACAAAGGTTAAATTAAACATTAATTAAATTTCTGCCAAAAAAAAAGGTTAAATTAAATTTCTTCTAAATGATAAATATTTGGGTGTTAGAATGAAAACAATATTATTCATGACAGTAGGTACTGGTACAGGAGATTCACCAGAAAAAATCGATAGTTTAGCTCATGGACTTTTATATTCTATTAAAGATACGAATCCAAGTCATACTTTATTTTTTGGTTCTGAACTCTCAAAAAAAACCGTTGAATCTTTGAAAAAACAATTTTTTAAAGAATTCAATTTTGAATTTCAAGACTATGATTTTGTTCTTTTAAATGATATTGATAATTTTAATGAATGTTTTGATAAGTATAAAGAAAAACTTACAGAATATGAAGATAGTATAATTAAAATAGACTACACTTCCGGTACAAAAACAATGACCATGTCTGCTGCAATCTGTGCAACAATTTATAGAAAAGATCTATTTTTAGTTGCTGGAGAAAGAGGTAAAGATGGAATTGTTAAAAAAGATACCGAATATAAAAGAGTACAAAACCTTTATAAAATTTATGATAAGTTCACTTTAGACAAAATTAAAGATGCTTTTAATCATAATAGATTTGAAACAGGAATTGAACTTTTAGAAGAAACTCGAGATATAGAAAACAAAGATTCTTTTTTAAAGTTACTTCAGTTATACAATTTTTGGGATAAATTCAACCATAAAGAAGCAGATAAAATTTTCAAAAATGAGTTTGATAAGGAATTTAAACACTTTCCAGAACTTCAAAATAAATTAGGCATTAATAAAGCAGTGATAGATAAAATTGTAAATCCGAAAAAAGAACGTCTTGGTTATTACTATATCTTAGCTGATTTACTAAATAATGCTGTTAGAAGAGGTGAAGAAGGAAAATACGATGATGCAATAGCTAGGTTATATCGTTCCTTAGAACTAATAGCTCAAATCAAATTGAAAACCGAATATGGAATTATAACCTCAGATGTTGATATAAAAAAAGTCAGAGAATATGTTAAAAACTCAGAATATATTAATAAACTCATTCAAAACAATAGTCTTGAAGATAAAATTAGATTAGGTTCAAAAAACTCATTTAAACTTTTAAAAGAGTTAAACGACTCTCTTGGGCAGGCATATGAAAAAAGAAAAGGAAAAATTAAGGATAGCTTAAAATTGAGAAACAAGTCTATTTTAGCACATGGATGTGAAAATAGAACTGAAGAGGAGTATAATAGATTTAAATCATTTGTGATTGAATTATCCAATGAATTAGATGAAAATATTGAAAAAAGATACATGAAAGAAGCTGAGTTTCCTAAATTTTATTAAATAGCTATTTTCATGAGAAAATATTATTTTATTAAAAAACATTAAAGTTAATCCATTTAAATTAAAAATTAAGGATAAAATTAGAATATAAGTTTTTATAATATTTAAAATACTTTAAAAAGATTAATTTGTCATTGAAAATTATTTAAAGCTTTATTCGTGGGAATTATAGTGGTTTACAAAATTAATTTAATTTTATTTAATAAATCAATAGAAAACTTAAAATATAATAAATTTACTTAAATAAATAATAGGAAAATAAAAAAATAATAAATTAACTTAAATAAAATAATAGAAACATTAAAATATAATAAATTTACTTAAATAAATAATAGGAAAATAAAAAAATAATAAATTAACTTAAATAAATCAATAGAAACATTGAAATATAATAAATT
>WRMT01000058.1 GCA_009777005.1 Methanobrevibacter sp.
ATTAATTTTTAAAACAAGAAAAAAAAATTAAAAAAAAATCAAGAAAAAAAAAAAAAAAAAAAAAAAAAAAACTTCAAGTTCAAATAGAAGAGAAGATAGGAAATTTTACTTATTTGAAAAACCTTAGATTTTCAAGTTAGAAAAATGAAGTTTTTCTTTATTTGAAAAAATATTTTATTTTTTTAAATCAAAAAAGCTTTTATCTTATTTAACTTAAAAATATCAATTTAAACATTCTTTAAATCAATATAATAAAAAAATTAAACACTTAATTTAAAAAATATTAATTATAACAAATTAAAATATAAAATAAAAACTATAAATTAATATTTCAAATAAGAATTATTTAAAAATAAAAATGAATTATCAACTTCGTTATAGAGAACTATAACGAACATGAAAAAATCTATGCATAAATTATGAAAATTTATGATAAAAATAGATAAAAGGTTTGATTTTAAATTAAAAAAAAAAATAATTTGAATTAAAAATTTTATTTTTATTAGATAGTGGAAATAGCTATTTTTAAATAAAAACAAGATAAACTTGCTTAAAATTCTATATACTTATAAGCATCATCATTGGTGAAAGAATAATGAACTTTAGTATATTGATTCATAAATTCAGTAACTTCTTCTTTAACATTTTTATTATCAATAGCTACTTTTTTAATAAATTCAGCTACTTCATTCATTTGTGACTCTTTCATTCCTCTTCTTGTAATTTCTTGAGTTCCTATCCTTATACCTGATGGATCATCAGACCTATTAACATCATCCCATGGAAGAAGATTTTTATTTAAAATAATATTATTATTTTCTAAATCTTTAGCTAATTTCGATGCTTTTCCTAGGCTTGAAAAATCAAAAACTATTTGATGTGACTCAGTAAATCCTAATTCTTCACACAAAACATTGAACCCAAATTCATGAAGGTTTTGAGCAAGAGTTTTAGCATTTTTAATTATTTGTTTAGAATAATCAGCACCAAATTCTAGCATTTCAGAGGTAGCTACTCCCAAACCAGCTATATGATGAAGGTGATGATTACTAACAACCCCTGGGAAAACTGCATTGTCAATTTTTTGAGCATACTCTTCTTTAGCTAAAATTATTCCTCCTTGAGTTCCAGGGAAGGTTTTATGTGTACTTCCAACTAACAAGTCAGCTCCTTCTTTTAATGGGTCTTGAAATGTTCCTCCAGCTATTAATCCTAAAACATGTGCCCCATCATACATAACTTTAGCTCCAACTTCAGTTGCAGCTTCACATGCTTCTTTAACTGGATGTGGGAAAAGGAATAAGCTTCCTCCTAAAAGAACAATTTTAGGTTTTTCTTCCAAGATCTTCTTTTTCATTCCATCTGGATCTATATTCATTGTCTTCTCATCAAAAGGATGTTGAAAAACTTTAAGTCCTCGAATACCTGCAGCACTAACATTAGCATGACTAATATGACCTCCAACAGGAACTTCTAATGCTATTATTGAATCACCAGGATTTGAAAATGCAAAAAAAGATGCTAAATTAGCTACAACTCCTGAAGTTGGTTGTACATTAGCATATTCTGCATTAAATAGCTTTTTTGAAAGTTCTATTGTAATCGATTCAATTTCATCAAAATATTCACAACCTTCATAAAATCTTTCACCACACTTTCCTTCTGCATACCTATGTGAAAGATCAGAAACTAAAGCTCCTTTAACCTGAGAACTAGTAATATTTTCACTAGCTATTAAGTTTATACTGTTTTTCATCCAATCATTATGTTCTTTCATCAATTTTTGGATTTCGGAAATATTATCTTGATTTGCAGACATTTTATTTACACCTATATTTTAAAAAGAAATGAATTATAATATTTGAACTAATTTTTTAAGTAATTATTATGATTTATTAATTTATAATTAATTTAAGCATGGTTGAATTTTAAAACTTTGCAAAAAATCCTATTTTACAATTTAAAAAATTTTCGATTTATTCTAAATAAATATATTCTTATAATATTTTATTAACTTAAACCCTATTTAACTTAAATTATTTGAATGAAAAATTTTTCAAGAATATTTATTTAAATTTTATTAAATTCTTAACTATATAATTATACTCTATCTTAAATCATTTAAATCTTAATAATTTTTAAAAAAAATATCAAAAATGAAAAGAAGATAACAGTGAATAATAATAAAAATAATAATAAACATTATGAAAAAAATATCATAATAAGACAATGTCCAAAAACTATTTTTAAAAATTTTTAATAAATATTTTTACAAAAAGAGTTATATAAAAAATAAATTTTATTAAAATAATAGATAAAATTGTAATATTCAAATTAAGTTTATAGAAACTCTCATAATTGAGAAATAATATTAAATACTTAAGGATTTCATTTAATAATAAAAAATCTTAATTAACTAAAGATTGACTTCATAAAAAATGCTTTAAACTAAAATTCAATGATTTTTCCAGCATTCCTTAAAAATGAATCCAAATTCATGTGACTTTTCTGGAAGATTTTAACAATTTATTATTTATTTTGTAAAATTCTATCGGCAACACATCCATATATATAATATCGTGTTTTTCCATGTTCCTATGCAATGCTTCACGTCTTTTTCCAATTCGTTTAAATCCTACTTTTTCATAAAGTTTTATGGCTTCTTTATTGAATTCATAGACTCTTAACATTATATTGTGAATATTTAAGGCATTGAATCCATAATCAATTAACAATGATAATGCTTCAGTACCATATCCTTTATTCCAGTAATTTTTGTTTCCTATAAATATCCCAATTTCGGCTGTTTGATTCAAATGGTCTAATTCAATAAAACCACATGTTCCAATTAATTCATTAGAGCTATTGTCTATTATTGAATAATTATGGTCTTTAGATAACTTATCCAAAAGTGCATTTTCAATTTCTAAATTTATGACACTACTATAAATGTCCAAATTTACAATTACTTCAAGATCATTAAGCCATTTAGTGAATTTTTCAGCATCACCAGTATCATTTGGGGATAAATAGCATTTTTTACCTACTAATTTTTTGAAGTGCATTTTTCCACCATAAACATAATTGTCTTCATTTAAGTTATATAGGTATCTGACTAATATAATCATTCATGATTAAAAATAGAAATAAAAATCAATAATTTAAAAAAAATTGAGTAAACCCTGAATAAAAAAATTAAAAAAGTGCAAAAAATTTTGTCTTTAACTGATTTTAACAAAAATATCATGATATTTATGAAAAATAAATTATTATGAGTATAATTCATAGAATATAATTTATAAAATATAAAAAAAGAATGATTGATATTAAAATTCTAATAAAAAATATTCATGAAAAATTAAAAAAAAAAGTTAGAAATAGCTAATACATTAAGAAAATATCTTATTGAAAATTAAAAATAAAAAAAATAAAAAAAATAAAGATTTTTGTAAAAAATCTTCAATTTTTAAGAAACACTTAAAATTATTTACCAACGTTTTCAAGAGCAGCTTCAATTTGTGCCATGATTTGTGCAGTTTTGAAGTGTTGTTGATCCATAGCTCCAGAAGGACATGCAGCTACACATGTACCGCATCCTTTACATAAAGCTACATTAACATCAGCTTGTTCTTCTTCAATAGTTATTGCACCATATGGACAAAGTTCAACACATGCTTCACATGCTCCACAAACATCTGTATCAGTAGTAGCTACAATAGGTTCAATTTCCACTTCACCTTTAACCATAGGAATAGCTGCACGAGCTGCAGCACCAGATCCTTGAGCAACAGCATCAGGAATATCTTTAGGTCCTTGTGAAGCACCAGCTAAGTATACTCCATCAGTTAAAGTATCAACAGGTCTGAGTTTTGGGTGAGCTTCCATTAAGAATCCATCTGCACTTCTAGAAAGACCTATTGTTTGTCTTAAATCTTCTGAACCTTCAGGAGGTACAAGCCCTATACTTAAAATAACCATATCATAATCATATTCAGTTACTTTACTAAGTAAGGTATCTTCTCCTCTAACAGTTAAGGTTAAATCAGGATTTTCAATAACTTCTGCAGGTCGTCCTCTTACAAACTTAATACCATATTTTTCTTGAGATCGTTTATAAAACTCTTCAAATCCTTTACCAAATGCTCTTATATCCATGTAGTAAAGAGTAACTTCAGCTTCAGGGTCTTTATCCTTGATTAACTGAGCATTCTTCATAGAATACATACAACATACTCTTGAACAGTATGGTTTACCAATTTGTTCATCTCTTGAACCAACACAATGGATAAATGCAACACGTTTAGGTTTTTCATTATCAGATGGTTTAAGAACTTTACCTTCAGTAGGTCCAGATGCATTAATCATCCTTTCTACTTCCATAGCGGTAATTACATTGGTATGAGCCCCATAACCATATTCTAATTTTTCGGTAGGATCATAAGGATCATAACCAGTAGCTACAATAATAGTACCTACTTCAAGATCAACAAATTCACTTTCTTGATCATGTACTACTGCACCACGTTCACAAATTTGATTACATAATTTACACTCAATACAGTAATCTTTATCTATGGTAGCACATAATGGAACTGCCTGTGGGAAAGGAATGTATGCTGCCTTAACCATACCAATACCCTCATCAAAGTAGTTAGGCATTTCAATTGGACATACTTCCACACATGATCCACAACCAACACAGTCTTCTTCATTAATGAATCTTGGTTTTTTCTCAACTTTAACTTTAAAGTTTCCAATATATCCTTCTACAGCTCTAACTTCAGAATAGGTCATAAGTTCAATGTTTTCATGTTTACCAACATCCACCATCTTAGGAGCTAAAATACACATTGAACAATCAAGTGTTGGGAAAGTTTTATCAAGTTGTCCCATTCTTCCCCCGATGGTTGGTTGTTTTTCAACCATGTAAGTTTGGAAACCCATGTCAGCTAAATCAAGAGCAGCTTGAATACCAGCTACTCCACCACCAATAACCATAGCATTATTGTTCACATCTACTTTAGAAGCTTCTAATGGTTCAAGTAATCTAGTTTTAGCTACAGCCATTCTTGTTAAATCTTTTGCTTTTTCAGTAGCTTCCACAGGTTGATTCATATGTACCCAAGAATCATGTTCCCTTATGTTAGCAAATTCAAACAAGAATTGGTTAAGTCCTGCTTCCTGTACACATCTTCTGAATGTTGGTTCGTGAAGCCTAGGAGAACATGCAGCAACCACAATTCTGTTTAAATTATGTTCTTTAATATCTTCTTGAATTGCTTGTTGTCCTGGATCAGAACAGTAATATTTATAATCTTTTGCAAGAACCACATTAGGAAGAGTTTTTGCGTATTCTGCTATAGCCGGGACATCGACAACCCCAGCAATATTTATACCACAGTGGCAAACATACACTCCAATTCGTGGCTCTTCATTTTCAATATCTCTCTTTTCTTCTGCCATATAATCACTTTGTACAAGTTGATGATATTATCTAATATTTATAAAAATTTTTATAATTTTAGATGGTGTTATGTATGCCATATACATAAATAAAGCTTTCTATTTTTATACATGAGTAAAGTATATATATGATGATAATATTAGTATTTTAAACTTTTTAAATCATCTGAAAGCTAAAAAATAGACATAATATTAAAAATAACAAGTAAATAATTGATAAATTATTAAAAAAATAAATATAAAATATATTGATTGAAATTATAAGGTAAATAAGTGATAAATTATAATAAATAAGGATATAAACAAATATTAGCTAAAAATAGCTATTAATCATATGATAAATTATCTAAAAAAAAATAGATTTAATCATTTTAAAAAGAACCATTGGGAAAATTAATAAAATAAAAATAAAAAAATCACTATAAAAACCCCATTATTAGAGGTATGGTTATTAAACTAAAAATAGTAGATATTAAAATACAATTAGCAGTTAATTTATAATCAAGATCATTATCAATAGCTAATACTAACATGAGCATGCTACAAGGCACTGAAGCTTCAATAATTCCAACTGAGTATTCTAAATTTGAAAAACCTAAAAATCCCAACACAAAAAAAGCCAAAAAAGGAGAAATTATAAGTTTAACAAAAGCAACTAAACTTGTTGAAGTTATATCCTCTTTAATTCCTTTAAACTGTAAAGATAATCCTAAAGATATCATTATTAAAGGAATTGTAGCTGCAGCTAAATAATTAATACTTACATCAAGTATTTCACCAATAGAAATATTTAAAAAATTGAGTAATATTCCTAGTATTAATGCCCATAAAGATGGAAATTTAAACAGGGATTTCAAGGAGTCTTCTATTTTTCCACCGAATTTAAATATTAAAATAGCACTTAATGATAAAAACATTATTAATGTGGAAATATCATAAAAAATTGCTCTAATTAAACCCTCACTTCCAAAAATACCAAGAGTTAGAGGAAATCCAAAAAATCCAGTGTTACCTACAGAAGCGGGTAATATTAAAGCCCATTTTTTCTTTTCTGGATATTTTTTAAGTGTGAAAAACAAGTACATAGCTATTCCACAACAAAAACCAAGAATTATCCCAACAAGAGGCATGGTAGCCATATGTTGCAAAATGAAAAAATCAGTTTTGTATACTGTAATAAATACCATAGCTGGTAAAGCTACATTTATAACAATTTTATTCAATACATCAACATCAGTTTCCTTAAGTAAATCAACTTGTTTAAGAATATAACCTAGAAAAACCATGAAAATTATGGATAATATTGTAGTTTCTACAGATGCCATTGTATTCACTTTGAAGGACATGAGCTAATTGATGGTAAAAAGCTATTTTGCATTTAATAAAATCGTGCCAGCTTTAATAAACTTTATTTGAGTTCATGTGAATTATTTTAAAATAATACATTAATTTAATCAATTTAAATGTTTGATAATAATTACGTTTTATTATAATAAAACAATGAAGTTTACAATTAAAAAAATTATTTTAAATAAATATCTTTTAAAAATAATATTATTAATATAATTATTAGTTATATTATTTATATCCATGTTTTAGAATCCGTTGATTTTTATATTGTTAAAAAAAACTTATAATAGAATAAATCAGTTAAAGAAATAATTTTTTACAGAATATATTTTGATAAACTTAATTAAATTTAAATCTATTATACAAATAAATTTATTCAAATAAATAATTCTTTTATATTTATTTATTATTAAAAATAAGAATTATGAATAAAAATAATAAAAAAAACACACAGCTGAAGGAAAAATATTAAAAATGTGAAAATTCCGTCTTAAACTATTATAGTAAAGTCTTAAACTATTATAGTAAAGTCTTAAACTATTATAGTAAAGTCTTAAACTATTATAGTAAATAATAAGAATATTTATCTTTATTAATTAATAGATTAATCAAAAAGTATAATATCAATATAAATTATAACCTTAATTAATTATCAATTTTTAAGATAATCTATGAGTATATTTTAAATATTGTGCAAAATAAAAATAATAATTTACTAATAAGTTAGGAGGGAACTTATATGGTGGAACACTATAAAACACCAATCATTCTTTTTTCTTTTTTCATTATAATAGCTATTTCCATGTTTTATTTAACAAATGAGATATTTTTAATTTTTAACTTCTTATATATTGGATTTTTTGTTTCTTCAGGAGTTTATTTATTTGCAAATGGCAATAAATATGGAAGATCTTTCGTTCAATGGGGTGTAGGTCTTTATTTACTTGTGTATTTAGGTTTAATACTACAAGAGAATATGTTGATTTCTGGTTTCTTTTTTTATCTCTTTCTAGGAGTTTTTCAAGCAGCTGTAATTCATTATCTAGTTGCAAAAATCATAGGTCCCCTATTATTTGGTAGAGGTTGGTGTGGTTATGCTTGTTGGATAATAATGATTTTAGACCTTTTTCCATATAAAGTTCCTAAAACTCATGAAAGAGTAGCTAATCTAGGATTACTTAGGTATCTACTGTTTTTACTAATTTTCATCTTTGTTGTGTTGTTATTTTATTTCAAAGTTCCTGATTTACATTATACAATGTTTTTAGTTTTTGTATTTGGTAATTTAATATATTATATTGTTGGAATAGCTTTAGCCTATAAATTCAAGGATAATCGTGCTTTTTGCAAATATATTTGTCCTATTGTAACATTTTTAAAACCTTTTAGCTATTTTTCACTGCTGAGGGTCACTGTTAATGAAGAAACTTGTACTGACTGTAAACATTGTGTTAATATTTGTCCTATGGATGTTGATATTTTAGATAATAAAAGAAGCAGAAAACATGGGACAGAATGTATTTTATGCCTTGAATGTGTGAAAGAGTGTCCCAATAACTCTATAAATGCTTAATTTAATATAAAATAATTAATTGGAAAATTTTTTTTATTTTTTCAAGTTAGAAAAATGAAATTTTTCTTTATTTGTAAAAACCTTAGATTTTCAAGTTAGAAAAACGAAGTTTTTCTTTATTTAAAAAAGCTCATTTAATGAAATTAATTCATAATCATAATATTACTCAATTATTTTTGTTCAACTACTATATAAACTAAAATGAAAAATTTTAAAAAAAAAATTAAATATATTCATTTTTCTTCATGATAAATTTAAAATTTTTAATCTTTTCATTAAAATAAAATTGTGCAAGAAGATTACAATCTGGAAAGTGAAACAAATAAAAATTTTAATCTACAATACCATCAGTTGTAATCTTAAACACACACTCCCCTTCTGGTAAATGAGGGCTATCCACTAATCTAGCTATTCTTTTACCTGCTAATCCTTTTTTGAGCCAAATCCTATAGGTAGAAGCATGACCTAAAACATGTCCTCCAATAGCTTTTGTTGGGCTTCCAAAAAATGCATCTGGTCTTGCTTGAACTTGATTAGTTAAAAAAATAGCTATATTGTAAGTATTAGCTATATTTTGAAGTGCATGTAAATGTTGATTAAGTTTTTGTTGTCTTGTAGCTAATGATTCCCTTCCAATGTATTCTGCTCTAAAATGAGCCATTAAAGAGTCTACTATAACCAAACGAATATTAGTCCCACTTTGAACAAGTTCATTAACTTTATCTGCCATTAACATTTGATGAGAAGAGTTAAATGCCCTTGCAATATGTATTCTTTGAAGCATCTCTCCATGATCGATGTCAAAAGCATCAGCTATTTGTTCTACTCTTTCTGGTCTGAATGTATTTTCAGTATCTATAAAAACACATTCTCCATCAAGTCCTCCTTGTTCCTCTGGTAATTGAACAGTCACTGCCAATTCATGTGAAATTTGGCTTTTGCCAGATCCAAATTCTCCAAATACTTCAGTCATAGATTGAGTTTCTATTCCTCCTCCAATCAATTCATTAAAAGCTTCACTTCCTACTGTTATTTTTCCAACATCTCTCCTTCGTTCCATAACGTCATATGCCGTTTCAAAATCAATTTTTTCTGATTTACGAGCAGCTTCTATAACTTTTTCAGCTACTCCTTCTCCAATTTCAGCTTTTAAAGCTAATTCTTTAGCTGTAGCTGTAGCTAATCTCATCATATCAGCGAAACCAGCATCTCTCAATTTTTGTGCTGTTTTTTCTCCAACACTTGGTAAATCTTCAAGTTCAACCATTATAAACATTCCTAACAAGTTTTAATATTATTAATTTTAATATTATCCTATAATTGTATATATTCTACATACTATTTTGTGTTTTAATTTAGATAAAGTTTTTATTATGCTTCTATTAGCAATTAAAGAGTTTTAGATAAGATTTTTTTAGGACTTAATCTAATTTCTTCATTATATTCATCAAAACTAACATCAGCGATTAATTTAAGAGTTAATCCATTTAAATCTTCAACTTTACCTTCTAAAACTCCTTCATCTCCACTATCTTCAACTATTTTAGCTATTTCTTCTGTTGTCATATTAAGTAAGTTTTCAGCTAATTTACTAAAGAAAGTGACCTGAATATCACCAGTATCATCCTTAAGTCTTGTTGGAATCATCAAAAGATATTTAGGTTTATCAACATCTTCTCCACAGTAATCACAGATATATTCATCATCAGTTTGCTCTAATCTATTGTTACAGCTTGGACATCTTGCAGATAAAATTTTGTTTCCAAATGCTTCTTCAATGGTTCCAGAAACTTTTATATTCCTATCTCCATCTTCAAGTTCCTCAATAGATTTAGATTTATAAAGAATTTCTTCTAATTCTTCAAATGTAGGTAATTCTTTTAAGTCATTTTCTGAAACATTCTCTATTTTAGCATTGTTACCAATATTCAATTCAAGATTTTCATTCCTAAAAGTTACACGAGGATTTTCAATTTTTATTGGATCACCTACTTCATAAAGAATATTTGCTCTATCATCCCATAATGAAGCTCTCATAGATCCTGTATCATCCCCAATTTCCATGCCCCTAACAAGACCTGGACTTCCATCTTGTCTTTGAAACTCAATAGGGTCTTGTAAATCCACTATTCTAGCTACAACCCTAATATTCCTATCATCTTCTTCTAAATCCTCAATCTTCTTGTTAACATAAATCATGTCTTCTAATTCTTCAAAAGATGGCAAATCTCCAGTGTCTTCTTCTGTTAAAGGAATGATTCTTGCAGTTTTACCAATATTAAGTTCAACACTATAAAGTCCCATTTTTGTTCTAGCATTTTCAATTTGAAAAGGAAGACCTGGTTGAAGATTACTATGAGCTTTTTCATCCCAAAATGAAAGTCTAATTAATCCAGTTTCATCAGCAAAGTCTCCAGATCGAACTATTCCCATTGTTCCATCATCTCTTTGAAATTCTCTAGGTTCATTTAAACTTATGATTCTTCCAATGATATCCACTTCTTCACTATCTTCTTCAATCTGATGAACTGCTTCTATTTTAATTGGACCTAATTGATTTTGGTATTCTTTTAAAACTTCTATAAGGTTACTATCTTCATCTGGATTAGTGAGTATATGAGTATTCCAATTTGTATTAACACGATATCCACTTGAAGTATATTCATCAAACTCAACATTTCCTCCCATTAGCTTGATTATATCTCCCTTATTAATTTCAAGTTGTGTATCATCTCCCCACAAAGTTACTCTTATCGAACCTGTATCATCAGCCATTTCTATTGATTTAACAAAACCTGAAGAACCATCAGCTCTTTCAAAAGTAATAGTATCTTGAATCTTAGTTACAATTCCTATCAAGGTAACATCCTTCATTTCCTGTAAATCAGCTATTTTAAGGATCTTTTCATCAAGATCAGGAACTTCAAAATCTCCTTTAATTATCCTTCCATCCCAATGAGACAAGGAAATTTCATCATTCCTCTCTCTAACTTGAGCAGATAATATTTTTACAGAATCTCCTTCTTTTAATTCTAAATCTTCAATTAAATCTACATCTCTATTCCATAAAGTATAGCTAATCTTTCCAGTTCCATCTTGAAGTTCAAGAGAAGATACCTGCCCTTCTTTACCATTCCGTTCATAGGTTCTAATTGAAGGAACTCTCCTTATTCTTGCAATAATATTAACTTCACCATCTGGGCTAATTTCATTTATAGGAGTTATATTTTCTGAATATTCTGGAAAATCAGGAAAATCACCAGCATCTAAGCTTTCAATAGTCGAACGTGGTTGTAAATGAATTTCTTTTTCCCTATATCCATCTTTAACCTCAACTTTATTGATTTGAATAATATCTCCTTCTTCTACCTTTTTAAGAAGTTTTATATTTTCAGTCCATAGAACAACTCTTATTTCTCCAGTATCATCAGTTAATTTCAAATTACATAGCTTTCCAGCTTTTCCTTTCCTACTTTTAAAGTTTTTAGGGTTTGATATTCCCATTACTCTGCCAATAACACTTAAATTTTGAGCTCCTGATTCTAGCTTGGAAATTTTGTCCATTGCAAATTCTTCTTTATCAGCTATTGGTTCATTTTTTTCGTTGATAAATGTTCCTACAATCATTCTAGCTATGTCTAACTCATTCATAAAGCTTACATCTTCATAATCTTTCTTCATAGCTTCCATTTTATTTAAAAATTCCTCTTCAGAAATTCTATCTTTGATTCTATCATATTCTTCCTTTAGTTCTGTGTCCATACAAAGCCCTCTATTAATAATTAAATCATAATTTTAATACAACAATTATATAATTCGATTAGTTAGCATTTGAAAAGTAATAGTCATAAATTGTAGCTAGTGATTATAATATAAATACAAAATAAAAAATTATTTAAAAGTGAATAATATAATTTATACATTATATTCATTTTAAATATATTGAATATATTGAATTGATAATTTTGTAAATTATTATAATACTTTATTTAATTTTTGTATTACTTTATTAAAGTATTTGACTACCTAATATTTAAACATTTTTATTATAGCTATTTTTACACATAATGAAGTATAGATTCATTTATCCTATTTATAGTGTAAAGCTATTTTTTTGTAATATTAACTTTATAAACTTATTTAATTTTTTATTAAATCTTATAAATTTAGTTATTTTTTATATAACTATTATTTTAATAATAATTTTAAAAGTATAAATAACAAATATTTTGATTTATAATTTAATAGCTATGTATTAAATTTAATAAGAAATAAAAAACTTACAATTAATTTAAAAAAAAAAAAAAAAAAAAAAAAAAAAAAAATTAAAAAAAGGAGCGAAAAAGGCGGGTTTTTTTCCCCGGCAAGCCCTTTTGGGTAACCCGTACCATCCCATTTTTCATGGTGGTACATTGCAATAGTAAAGG
>WRMT01000059.1 GCA_009777005.1 Methanobrevibacter sp.
ATAGTGCACTAAATCGCATTGAAATGAGAGTATTCCTAATACTAATAACAAATTAGAAGGATTCTATAAAATAACTCTTCCAAGATATTTGAAAAAAACATTCAGAACAGATGAAGGATTAAACATAAAACTCAGACTAAACAGAATACGATGGACTGAAAGAAATGTACTAACATAAAATAGAAATTTTATCAGTAGGATTTTGAACAGTACCCTCCTATCTTTAGTATGGATGAAAAACGATATAAACTTTCCTTTTTTTCTGAAAGTTTATCGGGATTTGAATTAAATCAATTTGAATTTCTTAAAAGAGGTGAAAACTGCTACAAATTGAGGTAATGGTTTAAAAAAGATATTTTACATATTGGAATGTTTAAGTCTGTGTGTCCTGAATGCTACACAAAAAAGTGATTAAAAATAACATCAAAAGTAGAATTCTTTATTTTTATGAAAAAAAAAGAAGTTAAGACTGAAATTCAAAGATATTAATGTAAAAATTTAGGTAAAACTTTTAATACTAAGATAAATAATTTTGCTTCTGAAAATAGTAATTATTCTCTATAATAGAAAAAACCAAAAAATCAAAACAAATAAATCGGGAGAAAATAAATAAAAATATTAAATAGGATCCGCATATTATTTAATTGATATTAAAAACTTATATAGCTATACTTTATGAGTGTATAAACATGGATAAAACAAATAAAATATGTATATTCCTTAGTCATGCACATAAGGATAATAAAGAAAATACAGTTGAGAAGTTTATTTCTAAAATGCATGATTTGATAGAAAATGACGAAATAAGTATAGAATTTGATGGGGAAATTAATTTAGGAGATGATATTCGCGACAAAATAAAAGAAAAAATGGAAAATTCTGACATTATTTGTCTGTTTATTTCATTTAATTATTTAGAATCTTCTAATTGCATGAAAGAAAAAGAAAAAGCTATAAAATTAAAAAAAAATAAAAATACAATCGTAATTCCAATAATTTTATCTTCCTGTGATTGGAAATCTGAGGACGATTTAACAAAATGCTTAGTTGGACCTGAAAATGCTGATCCTATTTTTTCTCATAGCGATCCGAATATTGCCTGGGATTATGTTTCTAAACAGATTAAAAAAGTAATAATTATTGAAAAATTAATAAGAGGACTTGAAATAAGTGAAGATTTTAATAAATTTTTAAAAAATGCCGAAATGCTTGAAAGAGCACACGATTCTAAAACAAAAGTTTATTTAGATGATATATTTGTTTTTCCAGATTTAATATCTTTTGAATCAGAAAATATGGATGAAAATAAAAAGGAGACAATGAATTCCAAACTATTAATAGAAAATATATTAGATTATTCAAAAATTTTAATATCTGGAGATAATCAATCAGGAAAAACATCATTGGCGAAGATGTTTTTTAAAACATTGAAATCTAAAAATTTTGTTCCAGTTTACATCAATAATTATAAAGACAATTATAAACAAGACTTTGAAAAAATTCTTAAAAAATCTTTTAATTGGCAATATAAAGACATTACTATCACAAAAATTAGTAAAAAAAGAATTGTCCCTATCATTGATGATTTTCATCACATTATTAATAAAGAAAGAATTATAAAAGAGTTATCTAATTATTCTAAAAGCATAATTTTCGTGGATGAATTATTTAATATTAATGTTGAAGATGAAAGCTTACTTGTTGAGTTCGAAAATTTTACTATAAAAGAATTTAGGTATTCCTTAAGACATGAACTCATAAAAAAATGGTTAACTCTAACTGATAAATATCAATCCTATGCTGATATCGATAAGAATATAAATGTATTAGAAACAATATTAGGAAAAAATATTGGAACTGGATTAATGCCAATTTATCCATTTTTTATTCTATCAGCAATTGTAAATTACAACACATTTCGAGCTCTTGATGAGGAAATTACATCACAAGGTTATTATTATCAGATTTTCATACATTTTTATTTAAAAAAACAAGGAGTAGTAATTGAAGAATATGACATATATCTGAATTTCTTATCTGAAATTTCTTTCCATTTTTTTAACGATAGAAAGGAAATGATTACATCACAAGAATTTGAAATATTTATAAGAAATTATTCAAATAAATTTTTCTTGCCAATTAAAAAAGATATTCTAATTAAAAACATGAGATTTATTTTTTCGCCAGATAATTTTAAAGATTACTCTTTCAACCAAAAATATTTTTATTTCTTTTTTGTTGCTAAATATTTAGCGGATAATATACAAAAAAAAGAAATTCAAGATATTATTGAAAAAATGATGGAGAATCTGCATGTAACTGAATATGCATATATAACTATCTTTTTGTCTCACCATACAAAGAATGACATTGTATTAAATACAATAAAAAAAGTCAGCAGAGAACTTTTTAAAAATTATGAACCTGCAACTTTAAAAAAATCTGAACTCGCATTTATTGATAAAGAAATAGATGATTTAATAGATATTACTCTTTCATCAAAACCAAATCCTAAGGCTGAGAGAAAAAGAAGAAATAAAGCGTATGATGAAATCGAACTTTCTAAAGAAAAAGATGATTATGATGATAATGAAGATAATCCTTTGGGTAAAGAAATGAGGAGAGCCGTTAAAACTGTTGAAGTTATGGGAGCCATACTTAAGAATAGAAAAGGGTCTTTAGAATTGGAAGATATGGAATATTTATTTCGAGAAGGAACTAATATACATTTAAGAATTTTAAGCTCCTTTTTTGATGCAATAAAAGAGAAAGACCATATGATTACTAGTTTATCTAGAACTTTAAAGAGAAACATTAACAAAGAAGGAGGGGAAGAAAATTTGACTGATGAAAAAATCAGAAAGTTGGCAGAAGTAGTACTTTTGACAACTAGTTTTCTTATTGTTAATTTAATTTTACGTAAAATTATCCATTCAATTGGGTCTAAACAATTAGCATTAATAGGAAATAATGTATATGAAGAGAATCCAACTCCTGCTAATTATTTAGTTAAAGAAGGGATTTGGTTGTGGTTTGATAAGAGTGTAAATGAAAATGGCATTAAAAAAAGGCTAAAAAAGAACGATTTTTCATTAATTGGCGAAAAATCAATGTATTTCATGATTATTGACCATTGTTCTATGCATGAATTCAAAGAGAGAGAGATAAAACGTATTGAAGATAAACTAGGAATTAAGATTTACAAAAGAACTGGAAAGTCTAATGATTAGAATATCTTTTATTCAAAAAGATTTTTAGAAAATTTTCCTTATATTAATATATTTTTTTCATGATATCTTGTTCTTCACCCATACTAAACATAGGAACTATTGTTTTTTATTTACTCATTATAAAATAATAGTTCTTACTAATATGTCAGTTTTTTGGACCTTATTTTTTAAAAATATTTAATTTTAACTACTTTAAAAATTTTATAGAATTTTGATTAAAATTTTTCAACACCAAAGTTTTTGACCCTTTCAAATAAATGATTATTAATTATTTTTTTAAAAAATATAAATTATAATCCTTAAAATATTGTTTTTAAGTAATGTAATCTTTGAGCTATTTTTCTGTTAATGTCTTGGATTTTGTGTAAATATAGAAATAATGGGCAAATTGTTCTTTTAGAAAAGTTTCATTTTCTATATATTTTGTGGATAATTTATCTTTTATTGGGTACCACTCTCTTTCAATGGCGTTAATGTCTGAAGAATTTTTTGGAAAAAAGACTAATTTTATATTGGGGATTTTTGCAACTTTTTTAGCGAATTTAGCTTTGAGTATTGTTACTACACTTTACTACATTTTGAAGTATAAATAACTTCTAATTCATTAATAGTAGGGCGGAAGTTTTTTCTTCTAAAGAGGCTGGGATTATGAGTTCGCTGAACATTGATAAGAATTTGTAAAAAATTTTAAACAAAAATTCATATATAAAAATTTTTTGAACTTTTTCTATTTTTGTATATATACTCATTGAACAAAATTAATTGTTTCCTCGCCTGTAAATTCTTTTTTTACTCTTAGATTAGGGTAATTCCAGCCTCCTTAGTAATACTTTTTAGCTAATTTTTATTACTTATTAAATTTCATTTACCATATATTCCAATTCAAGAAATTTTCTTTAAAAGAAATTCTTTCCCTTTTAAAACATTTCCATAGCTATTTAACTCAATAATCCCCTTATCCACATTTTCCAAAAACTTTTTAGAAAAATCTGCCATGCCTTCTCCTAATGAGAGATGTTGATCCTTTTCACCATCATTATCATTTAAGTGAAAATAGCTAATCTTTGATAATTTTAAAAAGTCTTCACTTTTTGCACATGTATTAGCATGACCCCAATCAATGGTTGCAGAGGATCCCACTTCATTAATAATTTCCCTATGTTCTTCTGGAGAATTAGCTAAATACTTAATATTATTTGGCATATTCTCTATTGAAAGCTTTACTCCCACTTCTTCACTATATTTTTCACAGTTTTTCAAAGTTTCAATAGAATAATCAATAGCTAAGTTCCTTATCCTTTCTTCAATTCTGTGAACCATCCCAGGATGGGTGGTAATAGCTACTGCTCCAATCAAATTAGCTAAATCCAATGCTTCTTTTATCTGCTTTTTTGTTTCTTCTCTTATTCCTTCATTCATGCTCCCAGGATTCAAATCAATTGTTGGTGAGTGGAGCATTATTTCAATATCGTATGATTCAAATATCTCAAGATATTCTTTATTTTCCTTTTTTAAAAGATTTCTTGGTAAGTATGGACCTTCACATAATATTTCCATTAAATCAAAGCCATCATTTATAGCTATTTTTAACATTTCTTCCAAAGGTGTCATAAATAGAGATAATGATGAAAATCCGATTTTCATTGTTGTCTCCTCTAATAATTTATTTATAGTTAATAATCTTATTTTATTAAGTTTAGCTATTGATTATTTTAAATTTTCATTTTTTATAATAAGTTTTTTATTATTTAGATTTTTTTTAAAATTTTTTTTAATAATTATTTTTATTTTTAAAGAAAACTTTATATATAAAAAATACCTATCTAATTGATATATCAAAAAACTGATATATCAATTTTTTGATTTTAATAGCTATAGTAAATTTTAATATTTTCTTTAAATATATTTATTGAATTTTTAAAAAATATTTAATCATATCTCTATTAATAAATATATTTAATTTTACTAGCTATTTTTTTAATTAACATGTTTTCATTAATTTTTATTTAAATAATATTTTTTTAATATACAGATTTAAGATATACTCTAATCATTCATTTGAAAAAGGTGACCTAAATTTATGCATCAGGAAGAAATAGCTAAATATTGTAAAAAAGATCATCACTTACTTGATTGTGATTATGATGTAGCTATAATTGTTAGTTTAATGAATGGGTTTTTAAAAATCATAATTTTATGGATTATTTCTAAAGAAAGAATTCATGGGTATGAAATAATAAAAAAAATGAAAGAAGGACTTGATGAAGATATAAAGAATAAAGGATTTGTTTGTCCTGGTTCTAATAGAATATATCCTATTTTACAAGAATTGGAAAAAAAGGGATTAATTGAAGGGAGTTTAGAACTTCAAGGAAAAAGAAAAGTAAAATATTATGAAATCACTGAAAAAGGTGAAAATACCATCAATATTATTAGGAAAAAGCCTAAAAAGAATATTCCTCCTATTATTAAAGCTTTTTGGGAAGATGTAATAATTGCTAAATGATTTTTAAAGTAAATTTTTTTTTATTTTTTCCTAGTGTTTTTGTTGTGTAAATGATTTTGTGAGTATATTTTTTTTATTTTTTCCTAGTGTTTTTGTTGTGTAAATGATTTTGGGAATGGTTAAATTTATTTAATTTATTACTAATTATGGGATGGTGAACATGAAGTATGCAATTGAAACTTCAGCTCTTACAAAGTATTTCAATGACTTTTTAGCTGTTGATACTCTTGATATGAAAGTGAAAAATAAAAGTATCTTTGGGTTTTTAGGTCCAAATGGTGCAGGTAAAACAACTACCATTAAGATGTTAACTTGTTTAATAAAACCTAGTTCAGGAACAGCTAAAGTTGGTGGATATGACATAAATACAGATCCTAATGAAGTAAGGCAAAAAATTGGAATGGTTCCTCAACTAGTTAGTCTTTACAAAGATTTAACTGCTAGAGAGAATGTTGAACTATGTGCTGATTACTATGGTATTCCAGTAGATGAAAAAGAAGATCGAATGAATGATTTAATGGAATTAGTTGATATTAAATATGCTGAAAATAAGCTAATTAAACAGATGTCTGGAGGTCAAAAACAGAAAGTATCGGTAGTAGCTAGTCTAATTCACAGACCAGATGTTTTGTTTTTAGATGAACCAACAATAGGATTAGATCCTACAACAAAGATGGTTTTATGGGATTTAATAGCTGAACTAAATGATAATGGTCACACAATTGTTCTTTGTTCTCATGATATGTATGAAGTTGAAATGCTTTGTGAAAATGTTGGAATCATTGATTTAGGAAAATTAATTGCTTTTAATACTCCACAAGGATTAAAAGATAATTTAATTAAGCAAAACGAAAGTGAACTTTTATCTCAAAAACCTATTTTAACAACAGTTCCTAAAGATTTGGAAAAAACAAATGAAGAATCTTCGATTGAGAATTACAATGTAGATCATCAAACAATTTCAGAACCATTTAAATCATCTAGTCAAACCCTCTTAAACGAAGATGCAAATCTTAAAAATTATGCAGCTATTGAAGAAAAATCCAGAGAAATTAGTATAATGATTAATAATTTAGATGAAAAAATGGTTGAAGAGCTTAAAAGTCTTGATATTGTTTACAATGTTAAAGTTAATGATAATGGTCGTTTGACAGTTGATCTTGATAAATTTGAAGAAAATGCTCTAAATAATGTTATTCAATTAATAGTAAAAAATAATGGAAACATTACCTCTATAAATACAAAAGATCCTTCACTTGAAGATGTTTTTGTAGAATTAACTCGCAAAAAGACTGTTGATAAATCTAATATAAAAATAACTTAATGATAATTAATTATTTAAAATTTTTAATTAGCTTTCAAGGTGAATTTATGGTTGTGATTTCAATATTTGAATTACTAAACAAAAAGCTGAACCAATAGGAGGATATTATGATAGAAGGTAAAAAAATAATGTGGATGTTAAAAAAGGATCTTTTATCTCTTTGGAGACATAAACCAAGATTAATCTCTCTTTTATTATTTCCAATTATAATGATAACTCTATTTGGTTATGGTATGGGAGGATCTATTGAAAATGTCCCTATAGTTGTTGTAGAACAAAGCCAAGGAAACATCACTGATTTAACACTAATGGCGATTAAGGACATGTCTATTTTTGAGGTTAAAAATATCACAAATAATGTTAGCATAGCTAAAGACATGGTTAATACAGGTCAAGCCAAGGCTGCAATAATATTACCTCCTAATTATGAGGATGTGTCTAATAATCAAAGTAAAATGGTAGTTTTATATTTAGATTCTTCCGATCAAATGGCAGCTCAAGTTCTTATTCCAGCTACTCAAGCTTTATTTTCTAACTTAGCTTCGGTTTTCGATGCTGAAAAATTAGCTAGTTTACAGGTTCAAAACACTTCTCAAAGTATGGGAAGTGCTAGTATTTCAGAGGACGTAGTGAGTCCTATTGATGTAGCTAATGAAAATGAGGGATTAGATGAAGGTAGTAGTGATCTTTCATCAAGCTCTAGTTTAGAAGGTATTTTTTCAAGTACAACTGCAATAGCTAATTCTATTAATTTACAGATAAATAGAATTTATGGTAATATTGAATATATTGACTTTTTAGTTCCAGCTGTTTTAGCTATGACTGTAATGATGTCATGTATGATGGGTATGGGTCAGTCAATAGCTGGAGAAAGAGAAACTGGAGAATTAGCAAGATTATTCATGACTCCTACAAGTGTTGCTACAGTTGTTGGAGGTAAAATTATTTCAAAGCTTATAATTGAAATTGGAAGAGCTATGATACTACTACTTGCAGCATTTTTGTTATTTGGAATAACAATACGTGGAAATGTGTTTTTAGCTATTGGAATACTTGTTCTTGGAGCTTTATGTTTTGTTGGTTTTGGTATGATGATATCTGCTACAGCATCGACACAAGAAGACTATACTCAAATGGTTATGCCTCTTACAATGCCAATGATGTTTGTATCTGGAGTATTTTATCCTATAGAAACAATGCCATGGATATTTCAAAAAATAGCTTATTTATTTCCTTTAACCTATTTAAATAATGCTATGAGGGGCGTAATGCTTAAAGGATTTGGAATAGGCGACATATGGGTTGAAATTGTTGTTCTTTCAGCATTTTTAATTGTTTTCTTTGCTGCAGGTGTTGTAAGGTTCGATAGGGATGTTTGATTATAATCAAGGATTATAAAGGATATTTTTTTCTTTTAAAGATTATAATCATGATTTAGATTATTAAAGTATTTTTATTCTTTAAAAAATTTATTATATTAAATTTTAAAGTTATATTCGTGATTTAGGTTATTAAAGTATTTTTATTCTTTAAATAATTTATATCATGAAAAAGATCTTCATGTTTTTTAAAATAATAAACTTGTTATCTTAATTAAAATTTTTATAAAATTTTTTATTTAATATTTTAAAAATTAGATTTAATTCTTAATTTAATATTATAAAAATAAAATTTAATAATTTTAATAAAAAACTGTTAATTATAGATTTTTTTATCTAAAACTTATAATTTATTTTTATTTGGTGATTTAATGTCAAAAATAAAAGGAATTTTTTTCTGTTTAGCTATTTTAGCTATTTTTTTATCTCCTATATCCGGAGCTAATAATTGGTCAATGTTTCAAGAAAATGTTCAACATACGGGATTTTTACAAGAAGCAGGTAATTTTGTTTCAAACTTATGGATATTTAACATGGAAAGCCCTATAAAATCTTCTCCAGCTATACAAGGTAATGTTATATATATTGTTTCAGAAAATGGTCTTCTTAAAGCTATTGATATGGAAACTGGAACTGAAAATTGGCAATACCTCTTTGGAGGAAATGTTGTCGCATCTCCTGTAATTGAAAACAATAGCTTATTTGTAGGTTCTACTGATGGATTCATGTATAGCTATGATATTGAAAAAAAAGCAATATCATGGAAATTCAATGTTTCAAAACCTGTTGAATCCACAGTTACAATCAATGATGGGATTATGTACTTTGGTGCAGATAATGGTATAATCTATGCATTAAATATTGAGGATGGTTCTAAAGTATGGGAGTCTCATATTGGTGGAGAAGTAAAATCTTCTCCACTTATTGTTAATGACACAATTTACGTTGGTTCAACCAATGGGCTTATAGTAGCTATTAACAGTGCTGATGGAAAACAAATTTGGAATTTTACTGCTGGTGATGAGATTTTAACTTCTCCTGCATATGCTAATCAAAAAATATTTCTAGGATCACTTGATGGAACGTTTTATAGCTTAAACATTACTGATGGAAGCCTTGTTTGGAAATATGACATGGGTGATAAGGTTAATTCATCTGCTTCAATAGATTTACGTAATTATAATGTTTTCATAGGTTCTGATTCAGGAAACTTAACTTGTCTAGATTTAAGAGATGGTACCTTCAAATGGTCTTTTAAAGCAGGTGATGCTGTTAGATCAACTCCCGCTATTTACGATGATAAAGTTGCTTTTGGAGCTAATGATGGAACTGCCTATGTTTTAAATAAATACACTGGAAATCTTGAATTTAGCTATAATCCTGGGACAATTTTATTTAACGCTCCTATTACTTCTTCACCAGTTGTTTATGGGGAAAGCCTATTTTTCGCAGGTAATGATGGGTATTTATATTCTTTAAATGGTAAAAATTTCAATACTCCTACTTCAGTCTTTGCTTATTATACAATTACAATAGCTATAGCTATTTTAATTACTATAATTGCATCAGTCATTATTATTAAGAGAAAATATTGATTTGAAAATATTTTAATTTTAAAGTAGCTATTGTGATAAAATAAATGAAATGTTTAAAAAGCAGGGGATTATTAGAAAAATAATCATTATTAATTTTTATAAATCTTTTTTTATTAATTTATAATTTATTAACAAAATTTGATTAAATTTTATTATTTCTAATTTATATATGTACTAAACTCATGATATCTGTTTTTGTTTAGCTACATTGAATTTCATAGAATATACCTAAATATCTTGATTATTTAATAAAATTTAATATTTAAAAAAATCATACTTTCTTATTTTTTTTATTTTTAATAATTTTATTTAAATAAGATTTATTAGGTTAAATTTTTTTTAGTTAAAATTAATAATCTTTTTTTTAAAAGAGTTTAATAAAAAGTTTAAAAGTTTTAGATAAAACTAACAATCTTTTTTTTTAAAAGAGTTTATTAAAAAGTTAAAAAGTTTTAGATAAGAGTAACAATATTTTTTAAAAAAAGTTTATTATAATGTTAAATGTTTGTTTTGGTTAAAATTAACAAAGTTTTTTAAAAAAAGTTTATTATAATGTTAAATGTTTGTGTTAGTTAAAATTAACAATATTTTTTAAAGATAGTTTTATAAAAAGTTAAAAAGTTTCAGAGAAAACTAACAATGTTTTTTAAAAAGAGTTTATTAAAAAGTTAAAAAGTATTTTTTAGAAAAATAAACAATATTTTTTATAAAATAAATATTTAGTAAAAATAAAAGGTTTAAGATAATTTAATTATCTTTTTTAAGATCTATTTCTATTGTTGAAACATTAGTTGTTACACCATCATTTCCAACAATTTCTTCAGTACAGATATCTATGTTTTGAATATCTAAATCTGGGATAAATCGGTTTCTAACAATTTCAGCCACATCTACAGCTCGACTAATAGCCCTTCCTCTTGCTTTTAAAATGACTTCTGATGTCCCTGTATTCATTTGTGTTACTACTGCAAGAACATAATTCATTACTGGTTTGTTTCCAATGTATACTATATTTTCTTCTGACATTTCATTGACCTCCATGACATATGTTTATAATGTTTTGTGTAAATTAATATATATAATTTTAGTTTTTGTATATATTAAATAAAAATATAAATAATTTTAAAATCAAGTTAATTTATGAAAATATTAGCTATTGATATTGGAGCAGGAACTCAAGATATTTTACTTTATGATGATAATGATACAATCGAAAACTCAATAAAGTTAGTTCTTCCTTCACCTCCAGTTATAATCTCAAAAATTATTAACAATGCAAACACGGATTTATATTTTGATGGAGATATAATGGGTGGAGGAAAAATTAAAAACCATATTATTAAGCACATTGAAAAAGGATATAAAGTAGCTATGCAAAAACAAGCTGCAAAGACAATTAAAGATGATTTAAAATTTGTTGAAGCTATTGGCGTGGAATTAGTTCATGACAATAGCTATAAAAATGATTTAAAATTTTCAAAATATTCTAAAATAACTTTAAAGGATGTGGATATAGATGATTTATCTGCAACAATAGCTAAGTATGATTTAAATTTTTCCTTTGATTACATTGCAGTAGCTGTTCAGGATCATGGATTTAGTACTAAGATGGGTGATAGGGATTTCCGATTTGAAAAAATCAGGGAAAAATTACATCATCCTGTGAAAGTTGAAGATTTTGGGTATATAAATGCTCCAGACTATTTTTCACGAATGAAATCTGTTGAAAGGTCTTTGAATGGTTTAAATCTAGTAACTATGGATTCAAAATTTGCTGCTGTTTGTGGGGCTTGTCAAGATCCAAAAGTAGCTAAGTTAAATAGCTATGTTGTAATGGACATAGGGAATGGTCATACTATGGCTACATCTATTGAAGATGGTTGTATTCAAGGTGTTTTTGAGCATCATACTTCCATGCTAACACCTCAAAAAATAGAATTATTGGTTGATAAACTTGCAAATGCTACACTCACTCACTCTGAAGTTCATGATGATAATGGTCATGGAGCACATTTAGTTAATCCTATTTCTAACCTTGAAAAAGTTGTTGTTACAGGACCAAAAAGATCAATAATTGAAAAAACTGATTTAAATTATTATAATGCAGTTCCTGGTGGAGATGTTATGATGACAGGACCTGTTGGACTTATTAAAACTGTTGAATATCTTAAAAGTCAAGATAAAATTAGCTAATTTTGAAAAAATCATATTATTCTTTTTTCTTATCTTTATCTTTCTTTTTGATAAGAAAATATTTTCAATAGAATTTATTGGACTCTACCAAGTTTCACTGGTTTCAAACATTAGACTTTTGTGAAACAATCGTTAAATTTAATCCAACTTACATTTCACAGGATTTTGAATGGTTCCAAGCAGTTGATTTTGGCAGTGCCATATTATTGTAAATAAAATTTTTGATTAGAAATAAATAGCTTTCATTAAGTTAATCATCTTATTAAATATTTTTTTTACAAATATTTCTATAGGTCAGTTTCAACTGTATATTAATTATTAAATATTTTTTAACTACATTTTTTATAGGTAGATTTCAGGTGTATAACTATTCACATTTATATAATTTTACATTTATTATATTTCTTTAAGAAAAGTTTGAATTAAATTATTTATAAAAAATTAATTAATTTCCTTAAAATCAATTTTATAAATATTAATTTTTAAAATAAAGGATTAATAAATA
>WRMT01000060.1 GCA_009777005.1 Methanobrevibacter sp.
TGTATTCTAAAAATATTGTTTAAAATCTAACTTCTTAAAGAATAAATTTACTAACCCTATATAAATTAAGAAATTTTTAAAAATATTTTTTTGATACTGTTATTTTTTTGATATTGTTAATAATAATAATAATAATAATCGTTCTGGAAAATTTTATATTCATGATTTAATTCTATTAATTGCTTCTATTGTATTTTTTCTACTTGCAAATGCAGTTAATCTAAAATATCCTTCTCCATTTGGTCCGAAACCTGAACCTGGTGTCCCCACAATACCTTTTTCATGTAATAACTTGTCAAAGAATTCCCATGATCCTAGATTATCTGGAACTTTAAGCCATATATATGGGGCATTGATTCCTCCAAATACCGTATATCCTGCATTAGCTAAACCTTCTCTAATTATTCTGGCATTTTCTAAATAATAGCTTATATTATCTTTTATTTCTTTTTGACCCTTATCAGAATAAATAGCTTCAGCTCCTTTTTGAATTATATATGGAACTCCGTTAAATTTTGTAGTTTGTCTTCTATTCCATAGAGAATTAATGGATACCTTTTTTCCAGATTTTGTATAAGCTTTCAATTCTTTTGGTACTACAGTATATGCACATCTTAATCCTGTAAATCCTGCTGTTTTTGAAAAACTTCTAAATTCTATTGCAACTTCTTTAGCTCTTTCAATTTCATAAATACTGTGAGGTATATTATCTTCAGTTATAAAAGATTCATAAGCTCCATCAAATAATATAATTGATTTATTTTCCAATGCATAGTCTACCCATACTTTAAGTTCTTCCTTTTTAAGAACCTCACCTGTTGGATTATTTGGGGAACAGAGATAAATCATATCTGCTTTTTCTTCAGGTAAGTCAGGTACAAAATTATTTTCAGATGTGGAAGGCATATACACTATTTTTCTTCCTGCCATAATGTTTGTATCTAAGTATACTGGATAAATAGGATCTGTTATTGCTACAGTATTTGCAATAGAAAATATATCACCAATATTTCCTGTATCTGATTTTGAACCATCAGATACAAAGATTTCATCTAAAGTCACATTTATTCCTTTTTTTTCATAATCTATTTTAGCTATTCTTTCTCTTAAAAAATCATATCCTTGTTCTGGTCCATATCCCATTAGTTTATCGACATCACCCATTTCATCCATAGCTGTTTTAACAGCATTTACAACGGTTGGAACAATTGGTAAAGTTACATCACCTATTCCTAGTTTAATTATTTCTGTTTTTGGATTATTTTCTTGATATTCTTCGATTTTTTTTGCAATTGTAGAAAATAAATAGCTATTTTCTAATTTTAAATAATTTTCATTAATATTAATCATATCAACTCACCTCCTATTTCCTCTACAAGTTCTCCTTCAAAGACAGTAACTGCAGGTCCTGTCATATATACATGATTATTTTCATTATTCCATTCTATATTTAAAACTCCACCTAATAATTCTACATTTACCTTTCTCTTGGTTAATCCATTTAGTATGCATGCAACTGTTGTAGCACATGCTCCAGTACCACAAGCTAATGTTTCTCCAGTTCCTCTTTCCCAAACTCTCATTTTAACATTTGATTCATCAATTACTTTAACAAACTCAATATTACATCTTTTAGGGAAATGATTGTCTATTTCTAAAATAGAACCATATCCTTTAACATCAAAATTTTTAATATCATCAATAAATGTTATTGCATGAGGATTTCCCATAGATACACAGGTGAATGTAAATTCCTTATCTTTAACTTTTAGTTTTAAGTTTTTAACAGGAAATTCATCAGATATTACAGGTATTAAATTTGAATCTAGTATAGGTTCTCCCATATCTACTTTAACAGTTTTAACCTTTCCATTTTCAAGATTTAATTCTAAAACTTTAATTCCAGCTAATGTTTCAATTTTAAGAATTTTATTATCTGTTAAACCTTTATCATAAAGATATTTTCCAACACATCTTATTGCATTTCCACACATTTCAGCTTCACTACCATCAGGATTAAACATTCTCATCTTAAAGTCAGCAAGATCACTTGCACAAATTAAAACAAGACCATCTGAGCCTACTCCAAAGTGTCTATTACTAATAAACTTGGAAACATATGGAATATTTTCTATTTCTCCTTTTGTACAATCGATGTACACATAATCATTTCCAAGTCCTTGCATTTTTGTAAACTTCATTCTATCTCCTAATATTTTATTATTAATCCATTGAATAATAAAGTTTGTGAGAAAAACTCATTTATTTGAATTTAATTGAGTATGAAAACTTTGAAGATTTTCTTTTATTGCTCCTAAAGTTTTCAACAGCTCCTATTCTTATAAGATTATGTATTTTCTAGGAATATTTTTTCCAATACAAATAGCATAAGCTCAATTAAGAATTTGAATTTATATTTTTGTAAAAAAAATATTAGTTATAGGTAATCGGAATCCTTCTTCCGATATACTTATTTAATTTGTTATTACTTATAAATGTTTTGGTGATTAGGAGGGAGAATTTCATTTGCCAAAACTATTAAAAAAATTTTCATAAAAAAGTTAAAAACTATAAAATTCACATGCAAAAACTCAATTAGGGAAAAATCATACAGTATAAACTTTATAACATAAAATAATCCGATAATATTACTTATAGTGAATTGTAAATTTATTCTTATAAAATTAGAATTTTTAATAAAATTTTTAGAAAAAATATATCCTTTTAAAACTATTTAAATGTTATTTAAGATAACAATTTTTATTAAATTTAAACTTGAAAATTTTAATAATGTTTTTCATAAAAATAAATAAATTAATAAATAAAGAGAACATCAAAAACTTTTTTTAAAATCAATAATTACTATTTTTCCAAAAATCATCATATAAAATAAACTTTTAAAAAAATGGATAAAAAGGGATTAAAATGGATAAAGAGGTTATTATAAGTAAGGTTTTTGGAAATTTTCACTGTATTAATTAAATGATAAATTAGGCAAAGCACATAAGTTTCCAAGTAATCAGTATAAATTCCTATGATCAACCACAAAGTATCTCTTGACTTGTAATGTCAGAGTACAGTGTAAGATCCTTTGTTTTTGCAACATGTATTACATTTGCCCATTTTTTTTCTTTGGGTAATAATTCTTCTAGAATGTTTTCTAGGCTAAGGATGTACTCTGTGCGGAATGTCACATCAGTTTCACCATCAAAAATTGCCACATAGAAAATACCTGATTCTACAATGTCTTGAAAAAAGTGACTGCCAAAAGATACTTCAGGCATTAATCCACCCTGACTGTATGAAACCTCACAAAGTGCTGTTACATTACATAGTTCACTGAAGTGGACAGGTACTCCTAAAGATGGTGTTGTAGTTCCCCATCTTCCAGGTCCCATCAGCATGATATTTTTACCTTTTAAATTCTTATTTAACACACCAATGATACGGGCAAGCTGGTATTTTTCACGTTCTTTCAAGGCAAGGTATTCTTGAGCTTTAACAAAAATTACATAATCCACTGGTATTTTGACGTTGCCTCCCATAAAATTTCCTGTAGAAGAAAAAAATATATTTTCCTCCTTAGGCTTTGGAATATTCACTGCTTTTCCTGGAACTTTTGTCTGTAAGGGACGACATTGTAGAAGATTAAATTTATAGTTTCCTTCTGGATTAAAGTTCATCGCAAACTCAATATCAACTGGATAATTGTAAGCATTTTCTATTGTGGAAAGAATCCTTTTTGCAAGTGGAGGAAAATCTGTTTCCATAAGGAGTTTTTTAAAGTCTAAAATTTGTGGCATTGGATCTATTGGACGATTTAATTCACGAAAACGCTCAAGCATGGGAAAATCTATACTGAAGAATATTTCTCTTTCTGTTTTTAAATCTGTAGTGTAAAAAGAGTCTATAGCTACTTCATCCATTTTATTTTCCTGCAAATTAAGAACATCAACTTTGTGTTGGGAGAATTTTTTTTCATCACCATAGACAACAGGTGCACCTTTTGTGGGACGGTCGAGAGAAACAATACGTGCGTAATCACCAGATATACGATCAACTGCTCGGGTTCCAAGTCCGAAAACAATTCTCAACATCCCTGCATCAGGATCCATTTCTTTGTTCCATACATACAAGTTGGTTGAATGACCAACACCAGCTAAATGTGGGAAAAAAAGTTTACCATAGTGATCCCCTGAAACACGCTGAACAAGAATAGCCATCTGCTCATCCTTACCAGCAAGACCACGGTTTAGACGGTAAGTAAGTGCATCATCACTCATAGCACTTGCATAAACAGTACGAACAGCATTTTCAAATTCTTCAAATCTTTCTTCAGGAGATCCTTGATTAGCACAAAAAACACTTTCATATTTGCCAGCAAATGCATTACCAAAGTTATCTTCTAAAAGTGAGCTTGATCTTACGATGATGGGTGATTGACCGAAATATTCCATCATCTGGTAGAACTGCTCACGAATCACTTCTGGAAACTTTCCATTGAGAAATTTTTCCTGTAATTCATTTGCCAGAGAAAAATAACCTTCTGGTGTTTTTTGTTTACAGCGTAAGTCCCACCAATCATTATATACAATGTAAGTGTAGAAAATATCAGATCCAAGATAAAATGAGTCATGTGGTTCCCAATGATTTAGCAAATTTTCTCCAAGATCTTTTTCAAGGATTTTTCTTCCTAAAAGCATACCTACACTTTTACCTCCAATAAAGCCAGTTCCTATTTCACGAAAAGCAATATCAAGAATATCTTGTAGAGTGAAATATTCCATGAAAAGTTCTGTGATACGAGGTTCTTTAGCTATAATCAATCTAATCAATAGATGTTTCATCTGTTCTTGTTTTTTTACACTTTCAGTAAGGGCAGTTCTAGCCTGATCAAGGTTAATTTCCCAGTAATCTCTTGGATGTGTACTTATTCCTATATCAGAAAAAAGAGAAGAAGATTGGGTACTTGAAGTAATAGAAATAGCTTTTTCTCCTTCTATTAAATGGGGGAAAAACATGGTAGGAGAGTAACGCTCCCAGACTTTAAGTGGGTGAATGTATGTTTTTTTGTCTATACTATAAATATCCAAAAGAAGCTGAGTTGTCCCACGTATAAGTGCAATTGTAGAATGAGTATGAACTCCCCTTATCAGGGCAAAATAGGCGATTGTATCTAGTACATATAAAAAAGGACATGTTACACGAAAAAAATTTCCAATCATTAAGTCAGAATACCAGAATTCCAATAATTCGCTTAAACAGTCAAAAACATAAAAGGCTTTAAGCCCTTCTTTCTCTATAATATTGTGTATTTCAGTGGCAAAACTTTCAAAACCTTTGGAAGGATCAATTTTATAAATCACAGAAGGATCATTTTCATCCATCAGAGGGTCATGACTTCCAAAACGGAAATAAACAATCCTGCGTCCATCTTTCTTTGATTTTTCAATAAAAGGACGAACTACCTGTATGTATTCTTCAATGGTCTGTACCTGCCAAACCACATTATCGCCTATGCGTAACATATCAATTGCCTGATCAAGACCTGTAAGTCCTGTGCTTACTTTATTATCAATTGTCATTTTTTCCCTGTCCCTTTTATTTTTTCTTTATTTTCAATTGTTCTCACTAGAAGAATAGTGAAGGGAGTGAAATGAACTGTTTCATTAGATACACTCCCAAAAATGTTTATTACAATAGTTTTACCAGTACCAATACAATAACATCATTACAGTTTTTTTAGCTATTTTAATAATTTTTACCCAGTTTTCCCTTCTGTAAGGATTTTCTTAAAAGATTTTACAGTTCCAAATTTTTTCAATTAAAAAATCTTTTTAATTATCAAAATAAGATTTTCATTATCGGTAATCGGAAGCCTTCTTCTGAAATATAATTTTTTTTTAATTACTTATAAAGATTTTGGTGATTTTGGAAAAATTTTTCTTGAGATGTTAAAAATCAATAGGGATTTAATTAAGGATTTATCAAGTATTCTCTTTAAAATGTGAAATTTAACATTTAACATAAAAAATAAAAAAATCAGAAAAAATAGCTAAAATAATGTACTTAATATTAAGAAACCTCAAGCACATAAACCAAAATAAATTACAATAGACCATGAAAAATGTAATATAAAAATTTTTAAACACTTTCTATTTTAATTTATATAATTTGAACAAAAACAATTATTTTAATTTGGATTCAATGATAATAAACTAATATAAAAATAATCAAGCCCAAAATATAAAACCAAAAAACACTAAAAAGCAAAAATACAAATACACTTTAGGAAGAATTGACAATTGATTTTCATGGAAGAATTAATGAAAAAAAACTTTCATTGACATTTTAAAAAAATAATTATGTGCAAGCCATAAATCAATTTTTTTTAATATTTTCAATTGATAATTCTTCATATAATTGAGTTAAATAGAGAATAATAATATATTATTTCATTAATATGCTTAATATAATTAATAAATTATTTAATTTTAATTTAAATAATTTATATTTTTTAAAATATAATTTATATCTTTAATTAATATTATTTTTTAAAAATAAAGAAAAACTTCATTTTTCTTACTTGAAAAAATAAAAAATTTTAAAAATAAAGAAAAAATTCGTTTTTCTTACTTGAAAAAATAAAAAATTTTTTAAAAATAAATTTAAATTTCGTTTTTCTTACTTGAAAAAATAAAAAATTCTTTCAAATAAAGAAAAACTTTCTTTTTCAACTTAAAAAATTTAAAAAAAATTGATTTTTACTTAAAAAAAAAAGATTTAAAAAAAAAAAGATTTGATACTATGAATATTACTAAAAGAGAAGGATCAAACAAATGGGGACCTGCAATTCTTGTTTGTATAGCTATTTTTATTATAGTTTTAGATATGTCAGCAATGAATGTAGCTATAACAGCATTAGTCACAGATTTAAACACAAATTTAAGCACTATTCAATTAATTATAACACTTTATTCATTAGTCATTGCATCATTTATGTTAATTGGTAGTAAATTACAAGATTTAATAGGTAGAAAAAAGTCATTTTTAGCAGGAGCTATTTTATATGGCATAGGAACATTAGTTGCTGCATCAAGTTTTAACTCAGGAATATTACTTTTAGGATGGGCAATACTTGAAGGTATTGGAGCAGCTTTAATGCTTCCTGCAACTACAACAATAATAGGAACTAGCTACAAAGGAAAAGATAAGATAACTGCATTTGGAATATGGGGAGGAATAGCTGCAATGGGAGCAGCTGTTGGTCCTCTATTTGGTGGATTTTTCACAAGTTTTATCTCATGGAGAATGATATTTGGAAGTGAATTTTTAATAGTTCTTGTAATATTATTCTTTAGCTATTATATAAAAAGTTCAAAACCAAGCATTAAATGGAAAGAATTTGATTATGTTGGAGCTTTTTTATCAGTAATTTCTCTTGTTATAATTGTTTTAGGACTATTACTGATAAATACTCCAAATCAATGGCATATTGTTCCATTTGTGTTGGCAACTGGTCTTATATTATTAGCTGTTTTCTTTTTATGGGAAAGGAGAAGAATAAAAATGGGACAAATCCCATTATCAGATATTAGATTATTAAAAAACAAGATGTTTTCTATAGGAATAGCTAACTCTATTTTTCAACAAATCCCACTTGCTGGATTTCTATTTATAATGCCAGTATTTTTACAACAAGTAACTGGTTTAAGTGCATTTATCACAGGAGTTGTTTTACTTCCCTCATCTATAGCTATAATGATTTTATCATTATTAGGAAGTAAAATTTCAGAATATATTCATCCAAAACATATGTTAATTATAGGGTTTATTATAGCAGCTATAGGAACTTGGATACTAGGAGGACAATTCTCAACTACAATGAATCCTTGGAGCATTATTCCATCTTCAATTATTTTTGGAATAGGAGTGGGAATGGTTCTATCACAATTGACTAATTATATAATGTCTTCAGTTGATGAAAATAAAAGTTCAGATGCCGCAGGACTTTTAAACACATTTAGAAATTTAGGATATTCAATTGGAACAGCTATTATAGGAGTTCTACTTATAGTAGGAGTTTTTGGAGGTCTTAGTGTATCTATTGAAGAATCAAATTATGGTGCTAATTTAACTAAAGAAGAAATACATAGTGAATTATTTACATATTTTGAAAAAATGAAAACAAATACTCCTGAAAAGATTCCAGAAGAACTTAAATCAGAATCATCCAAAATATTAGATCATACTACAAATATAGCTATGAGAATGATATTTAATATATTATCATTGATTTTCATAATTGGTGCGGGGATTAGCTATTTGCTTCCTAAAAACAAAGTTTCTTGAATCGGATTTTTTAATTTATCTTGTAAAATATAGTCTGATTTTTTAAACTTTTATCTGAGTAGAGTGAAATATTTTATTAAATATTTTATGAGACAAAAAAAAATAAAAAAAAAAATATTCTATGAAACAAACAATAAACTTTAATTCAAATTCTCCAAACAAATATCATGGAAATTTTTAAAAATAATTTCACCTTGAGGAGTATGATAAACTTCTGGATGAAATTGAACCCCATAAATATTCTTTTTTTTATGTTTCATAGCTTCAATATCACAGAGGGTAGATTTAGCTAATATTTCAAAATCATTTGGAAGTGTTTTCACCTCATCCTTGTGAGAAGTCCAAACCTTCATTGGAGTTTCAATTTCATTAAAAAGCAGATCATCTTTTATAATATCAATTTCAATTTGAGCATAGCTTTCAGTAGGAGAATTTGAAACATCACCGCCGAAAAATTTAGCCAATAGCTGATGTCCTAAGCATATACCTAAAACAGGAATATTAATATCATTTATTTTATTAATATACTCTAAGCTATTTCCTGCCTCATCAATAGAAGGACCTCCTCCAAAAATAATTCCAATAGGATCTTTTTTAGCTATTTCTTCAAAAGATAATTCATTGGAAACTATCTCTGAAGGAATCTCTAAATATCTTAAAGTTCTTCCAATTCTATGGTTATACTGACCTTTGTTGTTAATAATAATGATTTTCATTTTTTAAACTCTTATTTTGAAGTTTTCTAATCAAAACTTATAATAGCTTTCTACTTCTAAATCACTAGGAATTTCAGTAGGATAATCCTCATTTAAACAACCTAAACAAAGTTCTTCTGCAGGAATTCCAATTGCAGAAATAAGATTATCTAAACTAATATAGTTTAAAGAATCAGTAGCAAAATTTTCTTTTATCTCTTCAATAGAATTATTAGCTGCAATTAACTCATTTTTAGTTGCCATAGCTACACCATAGAAACATGGTGCCATGATTGGAGGACAACCAACCATTAAATGAATTTCTTTTGGACCAGCTTCTTTAAGTAATTTTATTATAGATTTTGAAGTAGTTCCCCGAACAATACTATCATCAATAAGCACTATTTTTTTACCTTCAAGTTCACTAGCAAGTGGATTCATCTTTAATTTAACAGCTAACTCTCTTTCTTCTTGGGTGGGCATGATGAAAGTCCTGCTAACATACCTATTTCTGATAAGACCTTCACCATAAGGAATTCCAGAAGCTCTTGAATAACCTATAGCTATTGGAATAGAAGAATCAGGAACAGGCATTATTACATCAGCATCAATAGGAAATTCATTATATAATGCTTTTCCAATATTTAATCTAGCTTGGTAAATGTTTTTACCATCTATAGTACTATCTGGTCTTGCAAAATAAACATATTCAAAAATACAATGAGAATTTTTTGTTGTAACTGCTTTTTCAAGCTTATGAGAATTAATTTTATTATTATTGAAAGAGATAACTTCCCCTGGTCTAACATCCCGAATGAATTTAGCTTCAACAATATCAAAAGCTACAGATTCAGAAGCTATCATGAAAAAATTATCTTTTTCACCAATAGCTAAGGGTTTCATTCCTGCGGGGTCGCGAATACCATAAAGATCCCCATTAACCATTATAACAAGAGAATAAGAACCTTTAATAATATGGGAAATATTTTCTAAAGTTTCAATCATGTCATGATTCTTTGAAAATTCTTTTTTTATCAAGTGACACAAAATTTCAGAGTCTGTATCAGATATAAACTCCACACCCTCATTTATTAAATCTCTACGTAGATGTCCAGAGTTAATTATGTCTCCATTGTGGGCAATAGCTATTGAAAAATCATTAAAAGTAGTTATAAATGGTTGTGAATTTTCAAATTTTGATTGTCCTGTAGTTGAATATCTTACATGACCAATACCTACTTCACCATTTAAATCATTAATAATATCATCTTTAAAAACATCAGTTAAAAGACCCATGCCACAGTGATGATTCAAAGGATTATAATCTCCAGTAAGATGATTTTTTCCATCATTCCTATTAAATGTAGTTATTCCAGCAGATTCCTGACCTCTATGTTGTAATGCATGTAAACCATAGTAAATAAAAGAAGAAACATCTTCAAAAGTGTTTTTAGAATGAATCCCCACAATACCGCATTTATCTTTCAAGTCATAACACTCCATATAAAAATCATTAATATAAAATTATATTAAACATTCTTAAAAAATTTAAATAGCTTAATTATTTGTCAAATATTCCTATAAAAAAATTTTCCTAAAAAATATAATATTGGCGTAATTATTTCTTTTTTTATGTAAAATTAAAATTTCAAAATATATATTATTGGTGTAATTATTTCTTTTTTTATGTAAAATTAAAATTTCAAAATATATATTATTGGTGTAATTATTTCTTTTTTTATGTAAAATTAAAATTTCAAAATATATAATATTCAAATAATATTTTATTGATTTTAATAATATTTAAGTAATAATTAAATAAATTATTTTCCAAATAAAATGTAAATTATCTTTTTTTTGAATATTTTAATATTTTTTTAAGAAATTTCTATAAAATATTTGAAATTTAAGTAGTTATAAAGAATTTAATAAATTTAATTATTTATTAAATCATTTTTATAAGTTTAAAGGAAGTAAAATTATTTTAAAATTTTTTTTTTAAAAAAGTTAAAAAGGAAAACAATATCCAAAAACTATTTTTTAAAATTTTTTTTTTTAAAAAAGTTAAAAAGGAAATCTAAACATGTTAAAAAAAAGTTAAAAAGGAAGTTTTATAAGTAAGAGAATATTTTATTATTAAGTTATATAAAAAGTT
The DNA here is from genome assembly GCA_009777005.1 of Methanobrevibacter sp. Lineage (GTDB taxonomy): Archaea > Methanobacteriota > Methanobacteria > Methanobacteriales > Methanobacteriaceae > Methanorudis. The sequence goes on from WRMT01000060.1 coordinate 11,203, forward strand.
AATTATAATATTTAGAAGATTAATTATTCATTAAACTATCTGATTATGCAAATTCAATAGTACTAGGTGGTTTATCACTTATAGATAAAGAAACATGTGAAACTTCGGATATTTCAGAAGTAATTCTTTTTGAAATAGTACGAACAACAGACCATGGTAATTCTGGAACATAAGCGGTCATAGCGTCGGTAGATGCAACCATCCTAAGAACAACTAGGTATCCAAAGTCTCTTTGATCTCCTCTCACACCAGTAACTTTAGTATCAGTAAGGACTGCAAAATATTGCCATAAATCCCTATCAATATTATTTTTAATTATTTCTTCCCTTACAATACAATCAGCTTTTCTGCATATTTCTAATTTTTCATTTGAAAGAACACCTATTACTCTAACTGCAAGTCCTGGACCAGGGAAAGGCTGTCTATAAATAAGAGATTCAGAAAGATTTAATTCAAGACCAATTTCTCTAACTTCATCTTTATAGAGTTCACGAACAGGTTCAACAACTTTTAAAACCATTCCTCCAGGTAAAGCAAGATTATGATGTGATTTAATATTTCCCTCACTTTCAATCCAATCAGGAGCTATTGTCCCTTGAACTAAGAATTTAGCTTGGATTTTTTCGGCTTCCCTTTCAAAAACATCAATAAAAACTTTTCCAATGATTTTTCGTTTTTCTTCTGGATCTTCTACTCCAGAAAGTGCATCTAAAAATTCATCACTTGCATCTACATAAATAAAGTTTAATCTATCTTCAAATGTATTACAAACTTCTTCTACTTCACCTTCACGAAGAAGCCCGTGGTTAACAAAGACGGCTACTAAGTTATCACCTATAGCTTCTTTAATAAGTACAGAACATACTGAGCTGTCAACTCCTCCTGAAAGAGCTATAATAGCTTTTTCATCTCCAATTTCATTTTTAATATTTTCAATAGATTCTCTTATAAATTTTGATGGATTCAACATAAAATGACACCTATATAAAATTTAAAAAGATTTATATTATTTAAAAATCATAATATTATTATAATACATCAATAAAGACTATTAATCCTCAATTTTATTAATGATATCTTTTTTTCCAAGAATTTCTTATAATTAAAGTTTATTTAGTACAATGGGACACTTAATTTAAAAAAAGATTAAGATTTGCAAAACCATGATATTTTTTTAAGTCAAATCTAGTCGAAATGAACATGCCCAAGTTTTCCATTCAATTATTTCAGTTAAAAATGAATTTTGACACATCAGATTTCTTTTTAAGGTTTAATAGTTTAACTGACAATTATTGTGTGTTAACTATATATATTCATTTTGTTAAATAATTATTTCTATGATTCGTTTATATTAAAATATCAACTTTTATTTATTCATTTATTTTAACAATGTGTCCGATTTCTGTAAATTTTTCACGGGTTGTTTGGGGGTGTTTCATTATTAAAAATCTATAGTTAGGGTTCATTGGTAAAAGTAC
>WRMT01000061.1 GCA_009777005.1 Methanobrevibacter sp.
TCGATAACTCAAGATTACTTTCAATCTTTAAGTATTAAACTATAATTTATTTTTATAAAAACTATTATTAAAAATATAAATATTAAAATTAAATTGATTATAAGAAATTATAATATTATTCAAGATTTTTACAGATTTTTTAAAAGACAGATATTTTCCAAAAAATTTGTTCAAAATTCGGATTTTTATGAAAATAAATTTACAAACCATTATAGATTTAAAATCTTAAAATAAATTTAAAACTAGATTGATTATTTAAAAAAGTATAATGAATAATTTAAAAAATTAAAAAAATATATTGATTATTTAAGACTTCTAAAATTTTCAAAAAAGATATAATAAAAATACATTAAATTAATGATAAAAAAAAAAAACATCTAATTTTAAAAGATAAGTAATTATAATATTATATTGAATAAAATTATTAATGATGAATTTTTTTTAATAAAAAACAATTTAATACTTAAAATATAAATTTATTAAAAGGTGATTATTATGACTGACATACATAAACATTGTCCTGTTTGTGGTACTCCAATACCACTTGAAGAAAGTACTTGTTCTCAAAAATGTCAAGATGTGATAAGTGAGCAACAATCAAAAATAAAAAGAAGTAGACTAACTTTATTTGTAGTTATGATTATATTTATAATTGTATTTGGATTAACTATGTTTTTTTAAATAATACCTAATGAAAATAGCTATGGAATGATTTAATGTTGTTATCATCTACAAATACATTAGAAAATAAAGAAATCATTAGCTACCATGGATTAGTTACTGGCGAGTCTTTAGTAGGATCCAATGTTTATAAAGATTTATTTTCAGGAGTTCGTGATGTTGTAGGTGGAAGAACATCTGCTTATGAAAAGGAACTTCAAAAAGCAAGAGAGATAGCTTTAGACAGTATGCAAGATAAAGCTAAAGACTTAGATGCTAATGCAATTATTGGGCTTAAAATTTCATACAACAACCTTGGCGGGACAATGGGAAATACAATCCTTGTAACTGCCTATGGAACAGCTATTTCTTATAAAGAATAATTATTTTCATTTTATCAAAATTATAACTTCATAATAATCTTTAAGATCATTATTTAACAAATTAATGAGGATTAAGAAAATTACATTGATAAAAAAATAAAAAAATTTAAATTACAAAACAATGATATTTTGGAAAATTACATGGATAAAAAAATAAAAAAATTTAAATTACAAAACAATGATATTTTGGAAAATTACACTGATAAAAAAATAAAAAAATTTAAATTACTAAAAAAATTAAGTTAAACACAGGAATAAATGAGGAAAAATGATTTTAACAGAAGATAGGAAAAAGAGAATTAAAGATATTTCAATAGCTACTTTTTGTATAGTTTTGGGAACAATATTTGGAACAATATCATTATTTCTTTGTTATTTACTTAATTTAGATATTTTTGGTTTTAATATTGGTTTAATTTTATCCCCTCTAATAGCAGGATATGTCGAAACGTTTTTTGCTAGGAAAATTTATAAAAAAACTACTGGAGCAGTTAGTGCATTCGTATTATTCCTTGTAACAGTTTTTTATGGATTTATTTATATAAATACAGGTTTAGGTTTCAATATTATTACAGTAGGAAGTGCAGCTATTATTTTACAAGCAGCTCTTCCAACATTTGTAAATTATTTTCTGCTTGTGATTATCCTTGGAATACTTTCATATATTTTTGGCATCTTCAAAGAATTAATTAATAAAATATCTACCCTTTTAAAAAAATTGTATTTTAAATTGATTGGGAAAAAATATGTTGAAGAAAAAGGGATTATGGATTACAATGAAAAAAAGGCGGAAATAGATATTAATAACCTTGAAATTTCATTTTTCAGTACAACGAATCCTAATAGAGAAATTGAGAAAATTAATGGAGTATATGAAGGTAAAATTTTAATAAAAAGCCAAAAACAGCTATTTCACAATCATTCCCTTGAAAAAAAAGATATTTTACTCACAAATATTAGAAAAGCTAGAGAACAAGTACTGATAAACTTAAATGATTCTGCAAAAAAAGATGGTTGTAATGCTATATTAGATTTATCTATTGATTTTGATACAATAGGTGGGTTAACAGAAGATAATATTCACATTGTTGCTCGTGGAACTGGTGTTAAGTTAAAATAATGAGATACTATTTATATTAAAAACCATTATCCTTAATCCTAATAAAACACAACTAAAAATTTAATAAATAAGATAATGGATCTATTCCTAAGATTTTAATCCCAAGATAGATTGTTAAAATAGAAAAAATCAGTTTTAATTTTCTTTCAGGAACTTTATAAGTCAATTTTGCACTAATAAAAGCCAAAGGTATGGAAAAAATAGCTATTATTCCAAAATTAACTAAATTAACATAGCCTATAGAATAAGGAAATGGATTTATAGCTAATCCCATGATAATATATGAAATTGTTCCTCCAATAGAACTTAATGATATAAAAATAGATGAAACACCAATAGCTTCAATGAGGGAAAAACCTAATAATAAGACAAGAACAGGAATCAGAAAAATCCCTCCTCCAAGACCAAGTAAACCCGATAAAAATCCAATGATTAGTCCAACTAATGAACCAAACCATAAGTTAAGCTTTACATTACTTTTTTGACTTTCTGAATTTTTATTAAATATCATGTAAATAGCTACCAAAATCAAAAAAATTCCTAAAATAGCTTCTAATATATTTGTAGGAATATATACGGAAGTAACCCCTCCAAATACTCCTCCAATCAATCCAAAAATACCCATGAATATTCCTGGTTTTAATATTTGCTTTAACTCATGATAATGAGTATAAGCTCCAGTTAATGCAGTGGGGATAATAATAGCTAAGCTTGTTCCAAGTGATATTCTTAAAGCTAAATCAGGATTAACACCTATGGAAGATAAGAGGAAAAATTGTAAAGGAACCATTAAAAAACCTCCTCCAACCCCAAGTAGACCTGATGTAATACCTACAAGTATTCCAATGATTATTAAAAAAAATATATATTCAATTGAAAAAATCAAAGCACCTCTAAAAAGATTTAAAAAATTAGGCTTTAAACAAATTTATATAAAACATATACTACAATCACACAATAAAAACAAATTTATATAAAACATATACTACAATCACACAATAAAAACAAATTTATATAAAACATATACTACACTCACACAATAAAAACAAAGTTATATAAAACATATACTACACTCACACAATAAAAACAAAGTTATATAAAACATATATTCAATTTCCATTTTAAAACAAAGTTTTATTATAATTTATAAATAACAATATAATAATTTAAATATAATTTATTAATAAGATAAGTTTATAAATAATTTATATAATTAAAATAATTTAAATTAATTTTAAATTAAATTTTGAAAATCGATGATTTTCTAACATATGAAAATCAGGATTTTGAAGTTTAAAAGAATTATCTTAATTATTACATAATTCACTATAATGATAATAGTAATGTTTATAACTATGATAATAAACATGTACTGATTCAAATGAAGTTTAGTATTATAATTCCAACATATAATGAAGAAGAATACCTTCCTCTCTTATTAGAAAGTATTAAGAAACAAAAATTCAAAGATTATGAAATAATAGTAGCTGATGCTAATTCTCAGGATAATACTGTTAAAATAGCTAAAGACTATAATTGTATTTTAGTTGAAGGAGGAATGCCTGGAGTTGGAAGGAATAACGGAGCCAGAATAGCTAAAGGAGAAATATTGCTATTTTTAGATTCTGATTTAAAGCTTACTAAAAACTATCTTCAAGAGTTAATAGAGGAATTTGAAGAAAAAAAACTTGATCTTGGTATCACACAGATAAACCCTTTATCTGAGAAAAAAAGAGATAAAATTCTTCATGACTTAGCTAATTGGTTTATGATAGCTTTTGAAAAAATAAAACCCCATGGTGCAGGTTGTTATGGAATTGTAGCTAAAAAACACTTACATGACTACCATGATGGATTTGATGAAAGTCTAAATTTTGGAGAAGATACTGATTATATTGAAAGATTAGCTAAAAAAAACAATTTTAAAGTTTTAAGAAATCCTAAGGTCTTTGTTTCAACAAGAAGATTAGAAGAAGAAGGACTAGTTAAACTTGCAATGCAATATGGAAAAAGTACATTAAATGATTTTCGAGGTATTAGAACAAATGCTGAAGATTTAGAATATGGATTTGGTCATGGTTTGGCAGATTCATTTGAAAAAGAAGAATTTTCAGAAAAGAAAAATGTTTCTAAAACAATTTCAATAGCTAATGATGAAGAGCTATTCTCTAATAAATTAAATTTAAAAGAATCAAATTCTTCAGAAATTTCAACTTCAAAAAACAAAAGAAAAAGAATATTTTATTCTATTTGTGGAGAAGGGATGGGACATGCAGTTAGAAGTGGAGTAATACTTGAAGAATTAATAAAAAAACATGAAGTATATATATTTTCAAATGATCGAGCCTATGAATACTTAAATAGTAAATTTGATAATGTTTTTGAAATTGGTGGTTTTAATACAGTTTATGAAGATAATAAGGTAAAAAATAAGAAAACTCTCATTAATGCCATAAAATTAACTCCTAATAACTTAAAAGAAAACTATGAAATCCTATATAAAAAAGCCAAGGAAATTAAACCAAATATAATAATATCTGATTTTGAAAACTATTCCAGTATTTTAAGCATTTTAATTAATGTTCCATTAATAAGTGTAGATAATATTCATATGATAACTCAAACAAAGATTGATTATCCTCCAAAACATCACCAAGACATGTTAAAAGCTAAAGGTGTTATTAAATCTTATATAATGACAGCAAAAAAATATATATTAACAAGTTTCTTTTATCCCAAGTTAAAAAACCCAAATAAAGCAGTAATATATCCTCCAGTTATAAGAAAGAAAATAAAAAATTTGAAAACTAGCTATGAAGATTACATACTCGTATATCAAACAAGTGAGTCTAATTTGAAGTTAATTGAAACTTTAAAAGAAGTTGATGAAAAATTTATCATATATGGGTTTAATAAAGAAAAAATAGATGGTAATTTAACCTTTAGAAAATTTAATGAAGATAAAATATATGAGGATATGAAAAATGCTAAAGCAGTGATTACAAATGGAGGTTTTACCTTGATTAGTGAAGCTATATATCTTAAAAAACCAATATATACTATTCCAACTATTGGTAATTTTGAACAGCTAATTAATGCTTTCTATGTTGATAAATTATCTTATGGAGAAATGCATAAAACTATAAAAAAATCAACACTTAAAAGTTTCTTATCAAAATTAAAAAAATATCAAAAAACCCTTTACAATACTGAAACAAAAGACAATCAAGGAATAATAGAAGAACTAGAAAAATCCATTGAAATGTTTTCTAAAGAATATTAAAACTTAGCTAATTTATATTATTTAAACAATTAATAGTGGATGAATATTATTTAAAAAAATATTAAAAAATTAAAAAAAAGAATAAGAAAATAATTAAAAATAATTAAAAAAAGAATAAAAAATGATAAAATTTTTTATTAAAATAAAAATGAAACTATTATTCAAAATTAAAATCTCTTTTTTGCTAATTAAAAAAAATAAAAATAGCTATAATGTTATTCCCATCTCAAGTTGTTCTGTAAGTTCCTTATATCTATTTCTTATTGTAACTTCTGTAACCCCAGCAATATCTGCAACATCTCTTTGAGTTTTTCGCTCTCCTAAAAGAACTGATGCAATATATAACGCAGCTGCAGCTACTCCAGTAGGTCCTCGACCAGAAGTAAGACCTTTTTCCATAGCTTTTTCAATTATTTCAATAGCTCTTGATTGTACTTCACCAGAAAGACCAAGTTCACTTGCAAATCTTGGAACATAGTCAACTGGAGATGTTGGAGGTAATTTAATATTTAATTCACGTGTTAAAAACCTATAAGTTCTTCCAACTTCCTTTTTACTCACTCTTGAAACTTCAGCTATTTCATCTAAAGTTCTTGGAACATTACATCGGCGACAAGCAGCATACAAAGATGCAGCTACTACTCCTTCAATACTACGTCCCCTTATTAGTTTGTTTTCTACTGCACTCCTATAAACAACTGAGGCAGCTTCCCTTACACTTCTTGGAAGACCTAATCTTGAAGAATCCCTATCTAACTCACTTAAAGCAAATGCAAGATTTCTTTCAGTAGCTCCAGAAATTCTAATTTTTCTTTGCCATTTTCTTAAACGATACCATTGAGCACGATTTCTTGCAGGAATATCACGACCATATATGTCTTTATTCCTCCAATCAATCATCGTGCTTAGACCTTTATCGTGTATTGTATAGGTAATCGGAGCTCCCACTCTTGTACGTTTGTCCCTTTGTTCATGATCAAATGCTCTCCATTCAGGCCCCATATCAACTAAATTTTCATCTATAACAAGACCACATCGAGCACAAACAACTTCTGCACGTTCATAATCCCCAATCAATTCTTCAGAACCACATTCTGGACATTGCGTCTGTTTTTCAGTAGCAGACACATCATTTTGCATTCTTTTTTTTGCAGAAATAGATTTTACAGGTTTTCCTTTTTCAGAAAACTTACTTATCATTTCTTCTTTCGTTTCCCTCTCCCCCGTCTATTCTTTCTATTGTTAATAGATACATACAATTCATCTCCATGACTATCTTCAAAATCTTTTAAAGTAAAAGATCTAAATAATTTTATAGAAATATAAGGATTCTTTGTAGGTCCGAAAACATCCGAAACTTTACCTATCTTCTTTTTATCCTTATTAAAAATAAAAGCTCCTGAAGGTGGAGTTTCAGAAGATCTAGCTATTAATTTCCCCGAATTAGAAATATGAGAGATGTTTCCTAAAAATTTCATAAAAAACCAGACTTAAAAATAGATTAGTATGTATGTATATACTGTGTATGTTATCATATATAAATGTTTCGATAGTATTATATATAACAAAAAATATCTATTTAAATAATTTACTATTTAACCCTAATCAAAAATTAGATATATATCTATTGAAAAAACACTACAGATTAGTATCATTAAATAGCTAAAGTCGAAAAAATATAAATATTTAAACAAAAATTAAAGAATTAAATATAAAAAATTGTAAATAGACAATTTAGTATTTTAGTTAGAGAAAAAATTTTTTGCTTTACGAAGCTTTTATTATCATCAAATTGTTTTTTTATCTCAAAATTAGTATTATTATTTCTTTTTATTCTAAATATAAATGATTATTATTAATTATTTTAAATATTAATAATGTTAATAGCCTATAAAAATGAAATTAATAATCTTATAATTATTAAATAAAAATTGTTTTTGCAAAAAATAAATTCTTATCACCATAATTATATGGAAACCATATCGAACAAGTAAATTTAAGTCCAAATTTAAATTTCAGATAATAATCTACCTTAATCCAAAAACCCTAGCTTAAATTTAAAATTTCAGATAATAATCTGCCCTTCTTAATTTCAGAAATAATTTCCGCCTCTTTTAACATAATTTTCCAAGTTTCCATCATAACATCAGAAAATAGCTCTTGAGGAACCACAACACATCCACTCATATCAGCGAATAAAAAGTCTCCAGGCTTGATTGTAATATTTTCAATTTCAAGTTTAGGGTTTATTATCCCCATACCTAAAGGTTTTCCAGCATTAGGAGTAGTTTCACATGTGAATAAGGGATAGTCAAAATCAACTAAAAAATCAATATCACGAGTAGCTCCATAAATTACAGTTCCAGATAATCCTTTTTCTTTTGAGCATTGAGAAGTCAACTCACCCCAAATAGCTGAAAGTTCACCTAAAGATAATATAAGCAGTATTTCTCCTTTTTTAGCCTTATCAATAGCTAATAAAGAAGTTCCCCAATCATCAGAATCAGTTTTAGCTGTTATAATTCTACCATAAGTTTTTTTATTATTAATTGATTTGATACTATTTAAAACACCATTTCTTCCTGTTAAATTAAATAATGCATCAGAAATTTGACAAGTTCCAGAAGAATCCAAAAATTTTTTTATAAGATGGTTTTGAATTTGATTATCTGGATTATTGAGATTTTTTATGTTAAAATCTTCTTTTTTAAAATTCAATTGATAAGTATCCATTTTATCAATTTCTTTAATAAGTTTATCTTGCTTCCATCCTTTCAAAAACGAATTTGTAGATAATTTAGACATGAATACCCCTAAATTTAAAATTTCACGATTTATTTCTAATAAATTAATTCATTACTATATAATCTTAATATAAAAAAATATAATTATTACTAAATATATTAAAAAATTCACAATACCCATTTAAAATACAAATATTAATAAATATATTAAAAAATTCACAATTACCCATTTAAAATACAAATATTAATAAATTATTAAAAATTCACAATATCAATTTAAAATTATTAATTATTGAATAATATTCAATTTAAACTAAAAAATATTATGTGTATATTATTCCATTTAATTATCTTTAAAAATATTTAGTTAAAAATAAAATTATAAAAGTAAATTCAAAAAAACTTTGAATTTATAAAGAAACAAAGAAAATAGCTATTTCCAGTAGTATTTTCTATTAAGAATAATATTTTGATATCAACTTAACATATGCAATTATATATACTAGTAAGTATATATAATTTACTTGGATACTATTACAATCATTAAATGCTCAAAAGAGTTTTAAATTATTATTAAATTATATTAATCAAATATTTAATCAAATGAATCCAATTTAAAATAATTAATAATATCATAAATTATTTTATCCTGTATTTATGTAATGAAAAACTGTTTATTAATCAAATGTTACCTAATTATCATTTAAAATGTAATACAAATGCTAGTCAAGAATATGATTAATAAAATATCATATTAAAATTGTTAAAATTATAAATACTTTAGAATTAAAATGATCTAATTAAAAACAAAAAAATAGTGATTAGCTATTATAGTTTTACTAAAATTCAATTTATTAAATTAATAATTATAAACTTAGAATATAAATCATAAACAGTGTAGTTGCTTATTTAATAATTATAAAAGAACCAACCCACTCTTAATACATAATTACAGACTGGGTTCTCATCCCCTTTGAGTCTAAAAACTATCAAAAAGAAAGATATCTGTGAGAAAAAAACACATTGTCTCAAAGGAATAAATAAAACTCTTTTTTCTATTAAGGATTGTCATTGGTAGATGAATGATAAAAAATCCATTGAAAACTTTAATCAAACATTAAAGTATACTTTAATAACTTAAGTTCATCATCCAATGTTATTATCATTATGAGTATAATTTATGCAATATCATTTGCATCTGTGATTAATAATATGGAACAATCTTTTAGTATCTTAATATCCATTCACATTTGATAATTAACTCACAATGAATAATTAGCTATTAATGGTAGCTATATTAAAAAAATAGAAGATTTATCTCATTGTGAAATATTTAAGAAAGTAAGATTTTTCAAATTATAATATTATAATATTTTAACACAGATAAGTAAATTATCCCTGAAAGTATCTAAATTTTATGGAGGCTTAACATGGGAAAAGGAGAAGAGTTAACAACAACAAAATATCTTATTCATGCTCAAATTAATGCAAACGGAATCGTTGAAAAACCAGATGTTGTTGGTGCGGTTTTTGGTCAAACTGAAGGGCTTTTAAGTAATGATTTAGATTTAAGAGAACTTCAAAAAACTGGAAGAATAGGTAGAATCAAAGTAGATATTAATTCAAATGGTGGACGCTCAAAAGGTGAAATCGTCATACCTTCTAGTTTAGATAGAATTGAAACAGCTATATTAGCAGCATCACTTGAAACAATCAACAGAGTAGGACCTTGTGAAGCATATATTAAAGTATTGAAAGTTGAAGATGTTAGAGCTGTGAAAAGAGAACAAGTAGTAAATCGTGCCAAAGAAATTTATAAAGGAATGATGGAAACAGTAACTCCTGAAAGTATAAAAATGATAGAGGAAGTTAAAGAAGCCATGCGAATTCATGAAATCTCAGAATTCGGTGATGAACGACTTCCTGCAGGACCTAGTGTTCACACATCTGATGCTATTCTCGTAGTTGAAGGTAGATCCGATGTCCTCAATCTATTAAAATATGGAATCAAAAATGCAGTAGCTGTTGAAGGAGTAAATATTCCTCAAAGTGTCGCTGAAATGACTAAGCATAAAACAGTGACAGCATTTGTTGATGGAGATCGTGGGGGAGAACTAATATTAAAAGAACTTCTACAAGTTGGAGAAGTAGACTATGTAACTAGAGCTCCAAGAGGCAAAGAAGTTGAAGATCTTGAAAAAGAAGAGATTATGATTGCACTTAGAGATAAAGCCCCTGTAGAACAGATTTTTAACAATGTAAAACCTAAAGTCCAGCCAAAAATAGAGGATAAAGTAACATTGATGAAAAATATTTTCAATGATATAGAAGGAAGTGGAACAGGGGAAATCTTAGATGACACCTTAAACATTTTGAAAGAAGTTAAAGTTGAAAAACTTTATGATGAACTTAAAAATGCTAACGAAGAGGTTTATGCAGTTATATTTGATGGTGTAATAAGTCAAAGATTAGTTGATATCTCATCATCTAAAGGAATAAAGAATTTAGTAGCTTTTAAAACAAATAATATTGTTAAAAGACCTGAAAAGCTTAGAATCATAACTTCTAATTAATCCAAAATTAAACATTAATAATTATAATTATATACTAATTATAATATAATACAGAAATAATAATTATAATTATATATTCATTATAATACAATACAGAAATAATAATTATAATTTTATATGAATTATTATAGTATATATGAATAATATTATATTTTTATAAATATTATAATAAATTTTTTTTATTTTAAATAAAATGTTCAATAATTATTTGTTTAAAACTTTAAAATTTGTTCAATACTTAAAAAAATAATTTTTTTAATAATTAAATTTCTAAATTTATTATTTAATATCAAAGTCCATAATTGTTCAATACACAAAAAAGTAATTGTTCAGTATATGATAAGCACAAATATTTAACAATAAATTATTTTAATTAAGAATTTTTTATTGAACATATGAAAATGAGAAGATTAAAATGGGAGAATATTCCGAAATCAATCAAATCAGCAGCTTTAATGAAAATGAACAACTAATAAATCATGTTAAGCTACCAATTTATGATGATAATGGAGAAATAAAGAGTATCTTAGATATTTTTGACTTTCAAGATATGATTGAAGAGTACTTAATTGAATTAGAAATTAGAAACTACTCCCATAACACAATAAAAACTTATAAATCAATAGTCAGCAATTTTTACAATTATTTATTAGATGAAAAAGATTTATACAATGAAAGAAGGTTTTTAAGAAGTTTTAAAAGATATATACAATATTTGAAAAGAGACCGATTGGTTTCTCAAAATTATATATATCTTGTAACAGTAGTTGTAAAGAAATTTCTTGAATTCAATAATGTGTATTTTTTAAATGTAATAAAAACTCCAAAACGGACAAAAGCACTTCCCAAATCATTGAATGAAATAGAAGTTGACAACCTTATTAATGCTGTAGACTGTAATGTAGCTGAAGATACTAAAATCCAAAAAGCCATGAAATTACGGAACAAACTCATTTTAGCACTGTTATACTCTTCAGGATTGAGAATTTCTGAATTAGTCACTCTTATTACAAAAGATATTGATCTTGAAGAGCGAACCATGCGAATAAGAGGAAAAGGAGAAAAAGATAGAATAGTTCTTTTTGATAGCAAAGCTAAAAAATTAATCGAAGAATATTTAGAATTCAAAAAACCTGATACAGACTATGTATTCTTAAGCAGATTCAACAGACCATTAACACCTAGATATATTCAAATGATGATAAAACAATATGCTGAAGCAGCGGGAATAAAGAAAAAAGTAACTCCTCACATTTTAAGGCATTCTTTTGCAACACACCTTCTTAAAAATGGTGTGGATATTAGAGTTATCCAACAGCTACTTGGTCATTCAAATCTATCTACAACTCAAATTTATACTAGTGTTGACATGGAAACCTTAAAATCTGTGTATGATAAGGCAAAAATGTAGCTAAATCTTATAAAATGTTTAATATAGCTAAATCTTTGATAAGTAATCATATGAATTATAACTATTCAATATTTTAATTTTAATCAATTAATATCCAATAGTATTTTTACTTAATATTTGTAACAAATAAAATCTTTATAAATAATGTTAAAAATCTTTAAACTAAATTTAGAAAGATTTAAGAGATGGTTATTAAAAAATATTTTGTATAAATGTTGAAAAGATGAGTAATATACTATTATTTTAGAAAATCAAAGTTTTTTCAAAATTTTAAATGAATTTTTTATTATTTTAAAAAACAACAATATAATAATTATTTATAATAAAAATTAAGAAAATAATCAAATAATTTTATAAAAAAAGATAATTTAACAAAGAAAACTTCATTTTTTAAAATAAAAAAAAAAAAAAAAAAAAAAAAAAAAAAAAAAAAAAATAAAAAAAAAAAAAAAAAAAAAAAAAAAAAAAATGGAAAAA
>WRMT01000062.1 GCA_009777005.1 Methanobrevibacter sp.
TTGAAAAAAAATAATTGTTTCCCAGCCTGTTAAAAAAAAAAAAAAAATACAAATTTGAATAACTATTGTTATAATTATTTCGTATTTTATAGAGTAGGGAATATTAAGTACAAAAAATAAAAATAAAAAAAATAATATTTTTATAAAAATACTAAGCTATAAATTGTTTTTAATCAGATTACTATTACATAATAGAAAACCATATAATCTTTATTATTTTTGGTTATTAATCTTTAAAATTATTTGATAAAAATCAATAAAACAAGTGATATTAATTATAATGGTCCTGCTTTATCATAAAAGAGATCTTCAATTAAATTTAATCCACCCGCATAACCTACATAATTATCTCCTAAAATAACCCTATTATAAGATGGGAACGACACAGTTACATGAGTTGTTTCTAACTCCTCTTTAATAGTAGATTCAAGGGAACTCCCATAAAGATTCAAAAATGGTCTATCTTTTAATATTTGACCTATTTTAAATGAATCAACTTCAAAAACAATGTCAGGAGTAAATTGAATTTCCTTAGTACTTGTAATAGCTTCAATAATATCTTCCCTATATTCTTGTGGAGGATTGTCAGAAATTATTATTATATCTGGAAGTTGACCAAGCTCATCAGTTAAATATCGTGTGATACTAACTGCAATATTTGAATCAGCTACAACTCCAAAGTAAACATTAGGAATATCAAACTGAAGAATATCTCCAGCATACTCTACTATCCGATAAATTCTACGATTTTCTTCATTAATAAATTTTTCAAGTTTAGATTCATTTAGCGGAAGTATTTCAGCTATTTTTTTTAAAAATTTTGTAGTTTGAATAGGTCCTATAGGTATTCCAGGGAAACTTATATATGGGGTTCCAAACATTTTTTCAAGCTTTTTAGCTGTTTTATGACCTACCCATGGAGATAACACAATATTATAAGCAGCTGACGGTATTTTTTGAATTTTTTCAACAGTATCAAACTCTCCGAAAAGTACATTAGCTTCTATACCAAACTTTCCCAATAATTCTTTGATAGCCCTGAGTTCACCTTTCCAGAAGATATGTTGGAATGGAACAATGCCTAATATATTCACTAACTTTTCTTTTTTATCAGTTGCAGATTTTAAATATTGATCAGCAAGAGCTTCAAAGAATAATTCATATCCATCAAAAGAATTTCCTTTAAACCCTGGTGCATTAACATGAATTATAGGAGCTTTATCTCTAAATTCAGATACTACAGCATCAACATCATCTCCAATAAGTGAGGGCACACATCCAGAAATTACTGTAAAAAACTCACCAGTTGAAATTTTTATTGTAGAATCTATAAGTTTTCTTAATTTGTCTTCACCTCCAAAAATTACATGTTCTTCAACAAGACAAGAACATGGGGTAGATGATCCTCCATAATCACCAGGAGCATTCTGAGCTCCTCCATAATTAGCACCAAAAAGTTGACTCATACCACAACCTGATCCTGAATGAAGAATAGGAACACCATCATTCAATCCAACAGCAGCCTCATAAGCTCCAGATAAGGTACATCCATACCTCGGAGCTTCAACTATTCTTGGGGAACTTGATTCATCTGCATAATTTTCTGTTCTATTTTCTGTTCTATTTTCACTCAATTTATGTCTCCTTAATTATAATATTTACTTTTAAATAATTTATCTTCTCATTAATTTATTACATCATTGCCATTTTTTGGCAGTATAAAATTGTACGGGTTTCAACCATCTGAATTTTTTAAAAAGTTCATGAAATATTATCTTAATAAATTCATTATGAACTTCCGATAGTTAAACCCGTATTTTTTTAGTACAATATTTCAATTATTTTCCTTATACACATTCATTCCATTTGTATATCTCTTTTTAATTATTTCCCTTATCCCTAATGAATTATAGTAGTTTGCAAAATTAATTCAATTTTATTGAATAAATTACTGAAATCTTTAAAATTTATAATTTAATTTAAATTAATTTATTTAATAAAATAATGATTAATTAATTTATTTTTATAAAAAATATTATTAAAAATATAAATATTAAAATTAAATAGATTATGAGAAATTATAACATATTTCAACATTTTTACAGATTTTTTAAAATACATATATTTTCCAAAAAATTTGTTCAAAATTTGGATTTTTATGGAAATAAATTTACAAAGCACTATATAAATCATTTACCTTTTTCAGCGAAATACAATGGGTCTGGCTGATTTAAATACCATTTTTTTACACTAACTCCAGTATGTTCTTTAGAAAGTCTTTGGAGAGATTCATTTTGAAGTGCTTGTAGTAAAAAGTTTCCATATGCAATTGCACCAGCATAACCTGCTTGAGTACTCCATTTTCGAGGATCCCCTCTTAGGGAATGTAACCTTGAAACAGTACCTTCACGTTTCCAAGCTCCTCCCTGGAAAGGGCAAGTTAAAGCCATGTCGGGTTTGGTTTGTTCAGTAATATGAAGTTGTTCAGCAGCTTGAAATGTATTTACCATTACATTAAAGTCTCCAACCTTATCAATAACATCTTCTAACTCATTAATTAGTATATTATCAAAATCTTGAGCCATAGCAGAAGTTGATTTAACTCCAAGCTCATCAAAGAAAGGTAACTGAGTAACAAGTCTTCCTTGTCCAAGTGAACCTAAAACATCTAGTTTTTTACCTCCTCTTTCAATTTCAATATCTTTAAATTTATTTCTGATTTCCTTCATTTTAGGAACCCATTTTTTGTGTTCTTCAGCTATGAGTATTTCAACTTCTTTTTCTTTTCCAGTGTACTTAGCTATTTCTCTAAGCCATTCATCAGTGTTAATTATACCAATTGGAGAAGGATACATAAAGAAAGGAACATCAAAATATTGATGAAGTCCACGTGATAAATAATCAGTGTATGTTGGACAAATTGGTGCAGTAACAGCTGCCTCTGCCAATTGTTCAAAGTCTTCAACACTAGCAAACTCGGGAATAAAGTTTACTCTAAGATCCAATTTTCCTAAAAGTCTTTGAATTTCAAGTCTATCTTGCCATGCATAAGATAACATACTAGCTATATTAACTAAGTCTTTTTGTTTCTTTTTAGGTTTTTTAACTAAATATTTCAATACACCATGCCAAAATGCATCATATCCAGTTTGCATAATCTTAGATCTTACTCCTTCACAATGAACTGGAACGATAGTTGCATTTATTTCTGGTTGTATCTCATTTACAGCAGATTCAATATCCTCACCAATGATTCCTGTTACACAAGTTGTTAAAATAAATATAGCTTTTGGATTGTATCTTTTTTCAGCTTCTTTAATAGCTTCAATAAGTTTTTCTTTAGCTCCAAAAACAACATCATCTTCACCAAGGTTAGTTGTAAGCCAGTTTAGATTATAATTAGTAGGTTTTCCCAAAGATTCAGGAATATGACCATATAATTCTTTATAACTTAATGCCGCATGAGAACATCCAACAGGACCATTGAATATTATTGCTGCATCTCTTATAGTTGAAACTCTTACTGAAAGGTAAAAATTTAAAATACAACCTCCAGATTGTTGAAACCCTCTTTCAGTACATTTTAAATTTCCTTTTTTTGCATCTTCAAGAAGTTCACTTGCTTTTCCAAAATACACATTTGTTCCATTAGCACGTTGTTCACGTGTAGGACAAGTAGTTTTATCAAGTTCAACAATATAATCTTCTGAGTCTTTTTCATTTTTTGCCATTTTCTTCCCTCAATATAAGCTAAAATTATTAAAATTTTAAAATTTCATAATAAGTACAATGTTCTTAAACATTCTACTATTAAACTTTAAAATTAACCCTTAATTCATTTTAAATACTAAATTCTCCTTTTTCTTGTTTTTTTAGTTCTATAAGTTTGTCAGACCATGATTCAGCCCATTTTTTTAATTTTTCACTTTCTAAAGGTGAAGGCACATACTCATTTTTGTTTTCATAAATATCATTAGCTAGTTTCTTGTAAACTTTGGCTTGTTCAGAATCAGGATTAGCTTCAATTGTAGTTTTACCAGACAATTCTGCTTGAGTAACTGACAATGATCTTGGAACAAATCCAGCAATTGTACTTTCAGTTTCTTGTGCAAAATCATTTAAAATATCTTTCTGGGCTGAGAATGTTATAGAATTAGCTATAATCCCACTAAATAAAGCACCGCCTCCAACTGAATACTTTTTAATACCTTTGAAAAGATTATTAGCAGCATAAATAGCCATAAAATCTGCAGAAGATACTGTATAAACTTGATCTGCTACTCCCTCTCGTATAGGCATAGCAAATCCTCCACAAACAACATCTCCTAAAACATCATATAGTACAATATCAGGAGCATATTCTTCAAAGACATTTTCTTGTTTTAAAAATTCGACTGCTGTAATTATACCTCTTCCAGCACATCCTACTCCAGGTTCAGGACCTCCAGCTTCGATACAATGAATTCCATTAAAACCATCAAATATTACATCTTCTACTTTAACAGCACCTCTTCCTTTTCTTAGTGATTCAAGAACAGTAGGTATAGATTTCCCACCAGTTAAAGTATTGGTTGAATCACTTTTAGGGTCACATCCAATTTGCATTACATTATATCCAGCATCAGATAATGCTGCACTAATGTTTGACGTAGTGGTTGATTTTCCAATTCCACCTTTCCCATATATAGCTATTTCTTTTATTTTTTTCAATTTTCTACCTCATTTAAGATAAGTTAAGGATAATATAACTATTGTTATATTAATTTAACTTTTAGTACATGTATAATACAACTATAAAAAATATATTAAGTAAAAATATTAATATTAAAATATAATATTAAATCTATTAGAGTCCACAATTACTGTAGATTAAAATTGATTTTAAAACTAATATATTAAATATAAAAATTTTCACTTTTAGTTTGAAAACTTTACAATTTTAATTTAAAAATCCATAATTTTAATCTATAAATATTCTAGAATAATTAAATATTAATTATTAAAAAATATATTATATTTTAAAATTTATTAATTCAAAAATTAGCAGAAAAATTATCATTACTAAAATATATAATCAATTACTTTATAATCGACATATAAATTCAATGATTGAATAAGTCTTATGCCTCAAAAATAGTTTCATACACATAAAAAAAGTATTTACCAGAATTTTTGTATAAGGAAAACTAATATTTGAACTGTGAAAAGAATATTCTTCCATTTTTCCAATATTTTTCATAAAATTCATCTTTAGCCACCCAATTGATTTTTGTCAAAATTTATTTAATTTTTAATTGTTTTACATTTTTCTGGATTTTTTCATGAAATAAAGTTTATATATCACAATAATTATTATAATTTCTTGAAATAAAAATTATTTCAAAAAATATAACTATCGTTATTTTATAATTATTAGCTCTTATATATAAAAGTTACTATAAATTTCATTTTCATCTGAAAAATTGCAAAACAATAAATAGATGTCAAATCAGTTTTAAATAGCAAATTTTTTATTAATTTTACTTATATATCCAGATTATAAAATAAAAAACCATAATAGTAAGGATGTGAATCTAAAATTTCTTTTTTATAATATTTAAATCCAATATTTAAAGTCCATTTTCTATTTCGTTTTGTTTGGGACATATTTTCATATTTAGACCTAAAAAATATTAAAATCATAATTCCAAGGAAGTATGCAAAGTTTTTCATCATATGTAAGAATGTTGGAAGCTTTTTTGAGTAAATCCTCGGTTTATCATAGTATAATATATTGAATAACATGATATAATCAGCAGAATTTTTTTTCTAGATCTGTTCCATCTTCAACGAAATCACATTTAAATAAATTCACATTTTTTATATTTTCATCTTTCAACCTTTTTTCAGTTATCTCCAAAACTTTATCATCAATATCAAATGAAAATATATTTCCATTAATTAATTTAGAAGACGGTAAAGTAAAGGTACCATACCCACAACCAAATTCAATAAGAGTTTCTATTTCATGGTTTATATTTAATTTTTTCAATATACCTCAAATATCAAATAGTTCTTCCAATAAAACCTATATAACATTCGATTTTCTCGTATTCTCAACATTATCTTCTTTAAAAATTGTAATATCCCCAATTTTTAATGTAATTGTATTGATTTAATAATAGCTATTATTTTCAAACAATGAAGTTTTTTAAAGAGTAACACATCTTTAAATGAATTAAAAATTTTAAAAAAAAAAATATAAAATATTTAACCTCAACTATGGAAAAAAAATATAATATAATTAGACATTTTATAACAATAGTTATTTAAATTTTTGTGTTAAATTGTATATCTTCATGAAAAACAAAAAATCATAGCTAATCTTTCAAGGATTTGTGTGTAGCTATGAATGAGTTAAAATTGAAAAAATAGATAAAAATAAGGTATGCAAAAAAAAGAATATAGAAATAAATAAATTCAAAAAATAGTAATAACTTAAAAGAATAAATAAAGACAGAGTAATTAAAGCCAAGGGAGAGAATTGAACTCCCGTGTAATGGATTTGCAGTCCACCGCTTAGCCTCTAAGCTACCTTGGCATTCAAAAAGTAATTAATGCATATTGAGTATTTAAATATTCACATATATAAAAATTCATGATACTCTGAATTTTAAAAAAATTCAATAAAATAGGATTATTTAAAACTTAATTTTTAAAACTTATTGTCCTAGAAATAATTTTTGTAATTAATCAAAATTTGGAACTTTAATTTATAACTTTGATAATTTTTATTTTTAATTTATTATATCATAATAAAAATTTTTTTAAAATGAAAATCTTATATAAGATAATATTGAATTAAACAAAATTTTAATCATATTTTTCAAATTTAATAAGTTTTATAAAAAACATTAATTACAACTTTTCTTTCAAGACAATAATATAATTTTAATGATTAAAACAATACATTTCATGGAACTGTAATTAAAAAATTTATAACAAAATACAATTCCTGAAATATAACAATCATTATATAAAGAATAACCTCCATTATATATAAATGTTACTATAATTCTGCTTTGCAATCCAGTGAAACCAGTTAAATTATATTTGCTTAACTTAATTACTGTGGTACTATCAAAAAAAAATTGTTGAAGTCTTTAAAACTTTGATCAATTTTGATAAGATAATATTTAAGGGTTTTCACCGAAATATGTCTATGAAAAGTATTGAAAAGAAATATCACTCTTATTATTCACTTATAAAATCTTAGAAATTATTCAGTAGCATATCTTTTCTTCAAACTTTTTTTTAAGAAGTTTATAAACTATTTATTTAACCTCTTGGAATATAGAAAAATTTAAATACTATAGTACAAAATAATTTCATAGAAGATTATAACAATCGTTATTTTAATATATCAATTATAAGGGGAATAGCTATTAGCTGAAAAAAGATGTTTTAATAAATAAACTATTGATTTATCTTCTAAATTAGATAATAATCTAATATAAACTTGATAATATTTAATATATTAAAATTGGAGGAAATATGAATTATACCCTAATAATTGCAAGATATGGAGAGATAGGTTTAAAAAGTCACCGTGTCAGACGTCAATTTGAGAGAAAACTATCCTCAAATATAAAAGCAGCTTTTGACTGTGAAATTAAAATAAACCAAGCCAGAGTTTTCATTTTTCCTAAAGACTTTGATGAAGCATATGATAAATTAAAAAGAATATTTGGCATTGTTTCTTTTTCACCCACTATAGCTATAACTAGTAATTTTGAGGATATTAAAAAGGCATTATCTAAATATGTTGATAAATTAGTTGATGAAGGTTTAATTGATTCAAACACTCCTTTTGCAATAAGGTGTAGGCGTGTTGGAACTCATGATTTCTCTTCTCAAGAAGCAGCTGCCTTTGCTGGTGGAGTTGTCCATGAAAAACTTGGTTGTCCTGTTGATTTAAGCAATTCACAATGTGAAATATTCCTTGAAATTCGTGATAATAAAACCTATATATTCCATGAAAAAATTAAAGGACCTGGAGGATTACCTCTCGGAACGCAGGGAAGACTAGTTTGTCTTATTTCAAGTGGAATAGACTCTCCAGTAGCTGCATACTTAATGATGAAAAGAGGATGTTCAATAACTGCAATTCATTTTGACAATGATCCTTTTACAAGTTTTAAAGTAACAGAAAATTTCAAAAAATTAGTGGATAAGCTAAATGAATTTTCATATGGATCTCCTATAAAAACTAAAATTATTAAGTATGGAAGTTATCTAAAAAAATCTAAAGAAAATGCACCTGAAAAATTAACATGTGTTTTATGTAAATCAGGAATGTATCAAGTAGCTAGTAAAATAGCTAAAAATGAAAATGCATTAGGTATTGTTGATGGTAGTAGTGTAGGACAAGTTGCTTCACAAACTCTCCATAACATATTAGCTACACGTGATGGAGCAGAACTTCCAATTTTAAGTCCACTAATAGGATTAGATAAAGTTGAAATAGAAAAAATATCTAAAAAAATAGGAACATTTCCTATATCTGAAATTAACGATGGAGGTTGTTCTGCTGTTCCCCGTTATCCTGAAACTAAAACTGATCTTAGGAAAGTTCATGAAGCTATAAAATCAATAGAACAGGAAAAAATAATCGAGGAAATTATTAATGAAACTTATTAAAAAAAATCAGTTAATAATAATTTTAGGGTGCTAGATTTTCCTGAAAAAACGAAGAGGTAAAATGCCCATTTTATATGTTCCAAGATATGTTTATATTGGGTTTTTAAAAGTACAAATGAATTTCACTTAAAAGTTTGTTAAGCTATAGTAAAACCAGAGGATTGTGATTTAAAACAGTTCCAAAAAGTTAGTTTTTACCCATTTTTGAGTATGTGAATTTTATTTATTATTGAAATTTACCATATATTTTTAGAATTCTCTCAAAAAGGTTGTACAATTTGTACTTTTACAAAACAAATATATTTTGATCCTAGAACATATGAAATAAGCTGCCAAAAACTGTCAATTTTTCTCAAAAATCTAGGACCATGATAATATTCATGATTATTAAAATTTTTAATTAAATGAGTATAAAAAATTTGAGAATAACTATAAAAATTTACAAAAAAATCCAATCACTGAAAAAAAAGTATAAAAAATTGCTAAAAGAAAATTACTAAAAAATCAATTAAAATAAAAGAAAAAAAAAAAAAAAATTTGAAAAATTACAAAAAAATAATTAAAAAATAGTGAAACAATTAAAAAAAAAAGAGGTTAAATTATGGTTTTAATTATCGGATCTGGAGTTGGTGGAGCCATTATTGGAATGGAACTAGCTAAATCCAATATTTCAGTGACTATCATTGAAAAAGGACCATTTTGTGATGTGAATGATTCCTATAAATATTACGATGAAGTTGATGATTATTTAGATCTTTCTAAAACAACTTGTGTAGGTGGATCAAGTGTTGTAGCTGCAGGTAATGGAGTTAGAATTCTTGAAGAAGAATTAGCTAAATATAATGTAAATATATCTAAAGAATTAGATGAAGTTGAAGAATTAATTGGTGTTCATCAAATGGATGATTCTCATTTTGGAGAAGGTACAAAAAAATTCATTGAAGCAGCTAAATCAATTGGACTTTCACCAATAAAAATGCCTAAATTCATTAGAGAAGAAGATTGCAAACCATGTGGAAAATGTGCATGGGGCTGCCCAAATGATGCAAAATGGTCATCCCAAGATTTTATTAAAATAGCTATTGAAAATGGAGCTAAGTTAATAGACAATACAGAAGTAACTGAAATCATCACTGAAAAAGATTCTGTTAAAGGAGTTAAAGTAAAAAATTCCAAAGGTTCGAAGATTATTGAATCAGATACTGTTATATTAGCTGCTGGAGCTATTGATTCAGCTATCATCCTTCAAAATTCAGGTATAAAAGCGGGTGAAAAATTATTTATAGATCCATTTGTTACAGTTGGTGGAGTTATAAAAGATATTAATTATAATAGTGAAGTTACAATGAATGCATTAATCGTTGGCGGAAACTTTGTACTTGCTCCTCACTACTCAGTAATATTAAACAATAATGTCAATGATGACAATATTAAAAAAAGTGATATTTTAAGCATCATGGTTAAAATTCCTGATGATAATCATGGGAAAATTGTTAATGGAAAAGTGATAAAAGAAAATACCCCAAAAGATGTTAGATTCCTAGCTGAAGGTGCAGCTACTGCTGGAGCTATACTTGTTGAAGCAGGAGTTGATCCAAAAACAATAGTTTCTACTCATTTAAGAGGTGCTCATCCAGGAGGAACAGCAGCAATTGGTGATGTTGTTGATACAAATCTTGAAACGGAATTCAAAGGACTTTTTGTCTCTGATGCAAGTGTGATTCCAGAAGCTCCAGGAGCTCCTCCAATAGTAGCTATTTTAGCTTTATCAAAAAGACTTTCCAAATATTTAATTAAAAATGGAGTGTCAAATTTTGGTGATACAAATAAAAAAAATTCAGAAAATCTTTGAATTCACTTAATTAACAATTATTTATAGAATTTCAAAGATTTCCAACTGATTTCGACAGTTTCATGAAAAAAATTTGATAACAAAAAAGGACTGAAAAAAAACTTTACAGATAAATAAATTATTGTTATTACATTTCTTGAAAAATTCTTTTAATTAATGATTTATAAATAATCTTTAATTTTAAATAAAAAATCTTTAATTTTATTTAATTTAGAAAATTCAAGTTAAATATTATTAATATTTATAAAATATTTTTATAAAAAAGTTATTTTAGAAAATCAAAGCTTTTTCAACTTAAAAAAGCTTCACTTTAAAACATTATAAAATCGAAGCTAAAGTAATGTTTTTTTAAAAAAAAATAGTGAATTATTATACAATTTTATAATAATTATTTGTTAAAAAACCATGATAACACAATAATATAAAAACTAAATCACAATATCATTTTATTTTATATTCATAAGAAATTAAATGATTATCAATAACAATAGTGTCAAAATTTTGCTCTTAAAAAAAATAGGAGATATAATATAATTTATCAAAAAAATTTTAAATGTCTTAAAAGATTAAATAAACCAATATAATTGATTTTTAATTAAATTGCAATTAATAATACCTCGGAGATAAATATATGAAAAAAAGAACCGATATTTTAAAAGAAGGATTTGGTAAAATGGCTAAAGGTAGAGTCATCATGGATGTTATTAATGCTAATGAAGCTGCAGTAGCTGAAGATGCAGGAGCTATAGCTGTAATGGCTCTTGAAATGGTACCTGCAGACATTAGAGCTACTAGTGGAGTAGCTAGAATGGCAGATCCTAATAAAGTTCAAGAAATTCTTGATGCAGTTTCAATACCTGTTATGGCTAAAGCAAGAATAGGTCACATAGCTGAAGCTCAGATTTTAGAAACACTTGGTGTAGATATGGTAGATGAAAGTGAAGTTCTCACACCAGCTGATGAAGAATATCATATTAATAAGAAAGAATTCAATGTTCCTTTTGTATGCGGTGCAAGAAATCTAGGGGAAGCTTTACGTAGGATTGATGAAGGTGCAGCTATGATACGTACTAAAGGTGAAGCTGGAACAGGAAATATTGTAGAAGCAGTTCGCCATATGCGATTGGTCACATCTGAAATTCGAGAAATTCAAAGCAAAAATGAAGAAGAATTAAAAAATTTTGCAAGATCTATAGAAGCTCCTTTTTCCCTTGTTAAAGAAGTAGCTGAAATCGGAAAACTTCCTGTTGCAAATTTTGCAGCAGGTGGAGTAGCTACTCCTGCTGATGCATCTTTAATGATGCAACTTGGTTCTGATGGTGTATTTGTTGGTTCTGGAATATTTAAATCTGAAAACCCAGAAGAATTTGCAAAAGCTATTGTTGAAGCTACAGCTAATTATAACAATCCAGAAGTTTTAGCTAATGTTTCAAGAGGTCTTGGTGCAGCTATGAAAGGACTTGAAATTTCTCAAATAGGTGAAAACGAGCGTATGCAGGAAAGAGGAAGATAATACTTTTATAACTATGAAGATTTAAGTCAATAATCTTATTATTCTCTATAAAAGTAAATAAATCTTTTAAAATTAGAATAAAAAGAGAATTAACCTTTAATGATGAAATTATCAAATTTTAATAATTTAATAATGGTTACATAATATCTGATAATTTTTTTCTTAAAAATTCTGTTAATTGATATTATTAATAATCAAAAGAAAATTATCAGATTTTAAGATATATCACATCAAAAATCTTTAAAATTTTATTAATACCATTTTTCTTAAAATATAAGAACCTTAGATATGATTATAATAATGTATATAACAATAGTTAATAATTTAAACTTAAAAAAAGTAATTATACTATGTTCCACCTATGGAGATTCTTATAAATATTAATAATTTATAATTTTAAAAAAGGTGAATTAAATGACAGATAATATGAAAAGTTTAAAATAAATTGATTTATCATCAATTACACTAATTGGTGCTTCTATAAATCTTATTTTGAGTATAATATTAG